>JAYSRS010000083.1:0-6386 GCA_043720935.1 Saprospiraceae bacterium | reverse complement strand
ATTTTAAAAGTAAACTCCGCTCAACAGCTTTGAGTTTCCAAGGATTTTCACTTCCTTTGTTCCCTATTCCCATCTATTCTCTTATTTTATTGTCTTGTTAACCATAAAAGTAAAGAGAATAGGGGGAATATTTTTTTTTAACTTAACAAGCCAGTCTTCAACCCCATTACCAGCCTCTTTGCGCTTGTCCGAGACTTTCATAAATTTAAAAATAGCGTCTGTAAAAGGCTGAACAGGTTCTTGTTTCAATTCATTAGTGGCGACATTAAGGACAAAACGATACGTACCCATCACACCACCGTCGGTATTGCTTGTTGTATAAGCTTTATATTTTATCGAGCCTGTATAAGTGCCATGACCAATAAATTCGTTTGGATTTTTAGACGGTAGCAAATTAAAATTGTGCAGCACCTTTCCTTTGTAATCAACGGTATGGATTTTAGGTTGGGGTGTATTTTGTGTGAACTGATAGATTTGATAAAAATAATCCCCCTCTGCCTTTGTTGCGGCTTCGTCTGGCCTCAAGACAGGGAAATGAGCTAGAAAATTACCAACATTGTCTATCACACACGTTGGTCTGGCTTGTACCGTTCGTGCTGCTCGGGTCGTTGTTGCACTCATATCGAAAATACTACACGCCGAGGTTGTTTTCCAAATCTCTTTAAGGTCTTTATCATAAATTTTGTACATCATCAAGTCATTTTTGTCCTCTGACAACTCGGTATATAGCAGCAACTTAGAGCTGTCGGGCGAAAAAGCTAACCTAGAAGAGAGGTATTCTTCGGTTTCAGCAAAACGCCCCAATTGCTCAAGTGGGCCGAGTGTTCCGTCTGCTTCTACCTTGATATAAAAAATTTGAGGAACTTGTTTTTTGCGTTTCCCTCGATAGAATAGGGTTGGTTTGCCATTCCACAACAGAACCTCCATAATCTCTAAACGGTAGTCAGATTTTGGCAAAATGAATGGTTTTTCAAATACCTGCTTTAAGGCATTGTCATACTTCGTGACCCACTCTTTGCCACCGCGTTTTTCTGCAATGGTGTAAATACCACCGTTTGCATCATTAAACATCTGCGTTGGAAAGTCACTTAATTCCGCACTTGACGTAAATTGTGCGATTTCAGGATTTTTGATTGTACCCATTTGTTGGGCATGAGAAGGGCTAACGGCCACAAAAAGGGCAGTTAAGACAATTAATAATTGCTTGTGGAACATAAATAAAATACTTTTTTTATTAGAAAACAGTGTGAATGCGAATCGTTTTTTTGTGGATAATGTATCCTAAAACGAGCAGGGACTTAATACGAATTCTGATTGTTAAAGTTGCAGTAAATTTTAAAAAAAAGCCACCTCTGTATTTTGAGTATCAAACCTTATGTTTTTGCAAAGCAATGAAAAAAAGCATCTTCTCATTTAATTTTTAATTTTCACCTCAAAAACCTTTGCTGTTTCCCATATCAAAGCTATCTTTGCGAGCCTTTTCAAAGATTTCCGTTAAGAGAGGCGTTTTGAACGTAAAATTGAATCATTAAATAGAAAAAAATACTTGCATAATGGATGCTATTAACTTCGTACAAAGTCAGATGGCGCGACCAGCGCATTTGCCAGCCTTCAAATCAGGCGACAACGTTATCGTAAATTATAAAATTATTGAAGGCGACAAAGTACGGATTCAGGCGTATCGCGGCGATGTCATTCAAATCAAAGGACACGGTACTAACAAAACGTTTACCGTTCGTAAGATTTCAAATGGCGTAGGTGTTGAGCGTGTTTTCCCAATGTCTTCTCCTAATATTGACAGCCTAGAAGTAACAAAACGCGGTAAAGTTCGTCGCGCTAAATTGTACTACTTACGCGATGTTATCGGTAAGAAGGCACGTATCAAAGAATTGAAATTGACCGTCAAGACCGTTAAACCAGCAAAAGCACCACGTGTAGCTAAGTAATTAACAGTCAACGTTTTATAGATAAAAAAGCCGTCCCGACGTTGTGTTGAGACGGCTTTTTCTATATTCAACGACATTTAAGAAATCTTGAAAATTTCGTAAATGTCATTCCTTCAAATCACCTCCACTAAATCCAACAAAAACGCGTACTCCATCGCCACCTCTTTGTATCGCTCAAAACGACCCGACGCGCCGCCGTGACCCGTGTCCATGTTGCAGTACATATATAAAGGTGTGCTAGCATTTGTCCGCATTTCACGCAATTTAGCTATCCATTTTGCAGGTTCAAAATACTGAACTTGGGAATCGTGCAAGCCTGTTGTGATGAGCGTCGGCGGGTATTTTTGCGCCGACACTTGGTCGTAAGGCGAGTACGATTTCATCATTTCGTAGGCGGGAAGGTCTTTTGGGTTGCCCCATTCATCAAATTCGCCCGTTGTCAACGGAATTGTCTCGTCTAACATTGTTGTTACAACATCTACAAACGGTACTTGCGCCACCACGCCGCGCCACAAATCAGGCCGCATATTCATAACCGCACCCATCAGTAAACCACCTGCCGAGCCGCCCATCGCCATAATTTTTCTCTTCGCACCCAACCCCTCAGTAATTAGGGCTTCGGCGCACGCGATGAAGTCGGTAAATGTATTCATTTTTTTCATCAACTTACCATCTTCGTACCAATGCCGCCCGAGTTCTTGACCGCCGCGAATGTGGGCTATCGCAAAGACAAAACCTCTGTCTAACAAGCTCAAACGCGCCGATGAAAAATAAGGATCCATCGAATGCCCGTAGCTGCCGTAACCGTACAAAAGCAACGGATTAGCGCGTTTTCTAAACAAATTTCTACGATACACGACCGAAATTGGCACTTTTACGCCGTCGCTTGCGGTCGCATACACGCGCTTTGTGACGTAATTTGTTGGGTCAAAAGTCACGTCTAACACGGCTTCTTGCTTTAATAAATTGAACGTTCGCGCCGTCCTATCGTAGTCATAAACGGTGTTTGGCGTCGCCATACTCGTAAAACCTAAACGCAAGATGTTGGTGTCAAAATCGGGATTTGTACCGACATAAGCCATAAATACTTCTTCGCCAAAATCAACATAATGGTCTGTTTCTCCTTCTTTTCCAAAATTTTGAATGACTCGAATTTGCGTTAAACCATTGATGCGTTCCGAAAAAACCAAGCTGTTTTTGAAAATTGTCATGCCTTCCAACAACACATCTGCGCGGTGCGGAATCACGTCAATCCAATTTTTTCTTTGAAAAATAGACCCCTCTTGCTTCGTGCCTCGCAATGACGCTTCGTGCCTCGCAAGGGAAATTTGGGCATTTTGAGGGTTTAAGGCCATCAATTTGAAGTTTTTGGCATTCCAATTTGTTAGAATATAAAACGTGCCGTCGGCGTGGTCAATTGAGTATTCGTGGTGGCGTTCTCTTGGTTCAAAAACCGACCATTCGCCCGTCGGATTGTTGGCCGCGAGAAAGCGATATTCGTTAGAAACCGTTGAACCTGAACCAATTACGAGGTATTCTTCTGAGCGCGTTTTGCCGACACCAACGCCAAAAGTATCGTCTTCTTCCGTAAAAACACAGACATCATCGGCAGGATTTGACCCTAAAACATGACGCATAATTTTGCACGAACGCAAAGTTTCGGCGTCTTTAATTGTGTAAAAAAGCGTCTGATTGTCCGCCGCCCAAACCGCGCTGCCCGTCGTCCCTTCGATGCTGTAATCAAGTGTTTCGTTGGTCGTCAGATTCTTAAATTTTAAACTATAAATCCGCCGACTTACCGTATCAACGCCATAGGCCAGCCATTGATTGTCAGGCGAAACCGAGCGTCCACCAATTGAAAAATAGGCATGACCTTCAGCTAACTCATTGACGTTCAATAGTATAGCTTCATCCGCTTCCAACGTTTCTTTCTTACGGCTGTGAATCGGATATTGCTGTCCTTCCTCAAACCGCGTGATGTACCAATAGCCGCGATGCTTAAACGGGACAGACATATCAGTCTGAGCAATCCGCCCGACCATTTCGGTATAAAGGACATCTTGAAGCGGCTTTGTGTGCTTCGTCATAGCCTCTCGATAAGCATTTTCGGCGTTCAAATAGGCAACGACTTCGGGGTCTTCGCGCTGATTGAGCCAAAAATAATTGTCGGTACGGTCGTCGCCGTGAACGCTCAAAACGTGTGGTTTTTTCTCTGCTTTTGGTTGTTTCATCATTTTTTTTTATGTATTGCGGACTTCAGTCCGTGATTAAATCGTAAAATTCAAGGAAGCGCAAATGTAGAATTTTGTCTCAAAAATGACGCTTTTATCGCCAAAATACTGAGGGGTCTCCTTTTCTCAATAAATTTAAAATCAATAATAAAACCAAAAATACGCCCGTCTGTTTTGAGAAAAATAGACATTTGCGGTTTTTAAGGCTTAATTAAACTTTTGCCAAGTCAATTGATTTACGCGCCGTCCCATCGGGACGTTATATTTGTAACCGCCGATTTCAATCGGCGGATAGTTTTCACCTATTGTTCTTGTCTCGTAGAGACAGCATTGTCTGCAAATCGGTGTTGTCTCTAGGAGACAATTAAAAAAAAATGAGTAGCCAACCCGCCGATTGAAATCGGCGGTTACAAATATTTAGTCCCTAATGGGACAAGAACAGCCGCACGTCGCTTAAATCAAGACTAAACATATAATTTACGTTATTTTTCAAGTATGAACAATCAAAATTTCGACCTTTCGACGGTCAATTTCTCAAAAACGGACGGCCTTGCTGCCGCAATTATTCAAGACGCGACGACCCGTCAAGTCCTTATGCTCGGCTACATGAACGCCGAAGCACTCAACAAAACCCTTGCCGAAGGCGTCGTGACGTTTTTCAGTCGCTCCAAAAATCGGCTGTGGACGAAGGGCGAAACATCGGGCAATTTTCTAAAACTCGTGGCCATCAAGTCCGATTGCGACGGCGACGCCCTACTCATACGTGCGACGCCCGACGGCCCGACGTGTCACACGGGTACGGACACTTGTTGGCAAGAAGACAACGATTTGCAAGGCACTGATTTTTTGTTGCATTTGCAAAATATTATTCAAAAACGTAAAGCGGAAGACCCCTCAGTATCAAAGAGTTATACCAATTCTTTGTTCCAAAAAGGCATCAACAAAATCGCTCAAAAAGTCGGTGAAGAAGCCGTTGAATTGGTGATTGAAGCCAAAGACAATGACCGTGATTTGTTCCTCGGCGAAGCAGCGGATTTGATGTTTCATTACTTGGTTTTGCTCGCAGCAAAGGATTTTACGTTGGAAGATGTGTTGGAAGTGTTGAGAAGCCGACATAAGTAAGCAAAGATACCCCCTCAGTATAAACGGCGTTTAATTAGATTTAGTGAATATGAAAAGCATTAAACTTAGAGGAACTTATCAAGTTTTTGATTTCAAAATATCGCTTAGAGTACTGACTCTTAGGCGAAGTTTCATTGTTGACGAGCAATACTTTAACAATGACATAAAATTTATAGGCGTTCAACATCTAAATGTTGCCATAGATATGGACAATATTTTGATTCGATTAGCAAGAGAAGATGAACAAATTGATATTGCGTCAAAAGGATATTTTGATACGAGATATGCCAATTTTCTAAAAATCTATGTGATTGAGTCCGATGATGAAGGCTTGAAACAAGATTATTTCGTTGTTGCTGCAATGATTGAAATTAAAGAAACTTATCTTGCACCAATTCCTCTTGAATAGTAATATTCTACGAAACCTGAAAATTTTTCCGACATGAGGCATACTTTAAGTGCAAAGAACGATTATTACAAAATTAAAATTGGAAAATTAAAGCCACAGGGATATATTTGCAGAATCAATTAAATATTTTAAATTTTTGACAAATGGCAGCACCTATTTTAACAAGAGAGCAAATTGACAATGTCCTTCTACCGACTTTTACGACGGCAGAACAAGCTGTTTATTTCCAAGAAATGCAACGGCTTATCAGCATCATTCAAAAGACGGACACCTCTATTCAGCTCTATAAAATCGCTCATGAAAGTATGGAAAATGACCCTTATATTGCCTCAAAATTGGCTTTAAGAGCCGAATTTGTCAGCAAATTGGCAACGCTTTTGGCTCATTCCAATATTCATTTTCAACCCGTTCAAAAGGAGGATAATGATAAAAATAAGGCTCATTTTATTGACCCATCGCTCAAAATACCGCAAATAGCTTGATATTTTTCAAACCCCACATGAATCGTCTCGAATTTTCTAACAAAAAAATTCGGGCTTTTTTATATCTAAAAATAACTTTTACGCTGCTTTACGCACTGTTTCTCGCTGCGCTCGAAAGGCGTGCGGGAAGGAATTTTTAGGGGCGACGCTGTTTTTTGTTTAAAAATCTTCGATTTTTAAACAAAAAACAGCATCG
>JAYSRS010000082.1:0-6410 GCA_043720935.1 Saprospiraceae bacterium | reverse complement strand
AAACAAGCTGCCTCCTTAAAAAATCTTTTAAAGGGCGTCTTTTTCGCGCAGCGAAAAACAGCCCGTAAAATACGCTTTTATTTATTTCACATTCCTAAATGATATTTAACGATAATGAGAAAAATAACATTTCTATTTTTAAGCCTCTTTTTTCTATCCTCCTTAACAGCTCAAAGCGATAGCTTACCAAATCCTAATCGCTTGAAAGTCATTGGTTTACCCGTCGTTTTTTATTCGCCCGACACCAAATTGGGCGGCGGTGCAGGTGGTTTATTGACGTTCAATTTCAAGTCTGATTCGTTGAATGCACGGCGCAGTAGCGTTACGGTTGGGGCGGTTTATACGCAGTTGGATCAATTGCTTTTGTATTTTCCATTTCAATTATTTCCTAAAAATCAAGCGTATTGGGTGAGTGGTGAGTTGGGCTATTTTCGTTATGTCTTCAATTTCTTTGGTACGGGCAATGTCGAAAATCCAAAATATACCGAACGCTACAAGACAGAACCCAACTATATTGAGAAATATTCGGCTACTTTTCCACGTGTTCGCTTCAATTTTGCTAAAAAAGTGAGACCCAATTTGTTCCTCGGCGTGCGTTATGCATTCGACGATTTTACATTTACCAAAAAAGACTCAACGACCTCGAGCATTTTGCTCGACAGCAAACTGACGGGCGCAAACGGTGGCCGTGTGTCGGGCATTGGCCTTCAAACAAATTACGACAGCCGCGACCGTCTGTTCTATCCTACAAAGGGTTGGGTGGCCGAAGCCTTCGTCTATACTGAGGGGGCCTATTCGGGCAGCGATTTTAATTATCAACGATTATCGGCAGACGTAAGTCATTATATATCAATGGGTAAAAACGTTTTGGCAATGAATGCCGTGGCCGTTTTTTCGACAGGTGATGTGCCGTTTCATCAGATGCCCGTTATCGGCGGCACGAAGCGGATGCGGGGCTATTTTGAAGGAAAATATCGAGACAACAACCTTTTGATTGTACAAAGTGAATACCGTTTTCCGATTTACAAACGCTTTGGCGGCGTCGCTTTTGGCGGTTTAGGACAGGTGTCCGATAAGGTTGAAAATGTGGTTTCAAGTCCGATTCGCTACAATTTTGGCGCGGGTTTGCGTTTCACTTTGGACAAAATTCAACACATCAACATCCGAGCAGATTATGGTATTGGTTACAAATCAAGTGGCTTTTATTTGACGATTGGCGAGGCATTTTAGAAACGTTTTTAAAATGCCTTTACCCCTGCTTTTTCCATCAGTTCTAACAATTCGCGGCGGTATTCTTCGACCATTTTGACGCGTTCTTCCGACGAAAACCACATTACTTCTTGCATCACGAGGGCGATAGCTTCCAACGAATCGAGCGTTAGTTGCCAATCAGTCATTTCCAAACCGAGTCTTCGGGCGCAAATATCACGAAGCGTACAGGCCATTTCTTCAACGCACGCGTGGACAATTTCGCATTTTAGCATCGGCGAACCTGGCAAAATTGCTTGGCGCAATGTCCCGTCTTTCCAACACAAAGCCAACACTTTTTGAGCCTCTGAACCATAGCGGCGATTAAGCCTTCGAGTTACGTATTCAGGCACGGCGAAACGGCGCGCCATGTATTTGTAGTCGTCATGCTCCCAGTTTTCCGCGCCTATCAGCAGTTGTTCGGCGGTTTTGCAGTCAGAAATTGACCCCCTCAGTATTTCTTCCGCTTTGTCAATCGCGTCCTTGGCCATGAGACGATAAGTCGCCCATTTTCCGCCCAAAATGCTCATTAAACCGCTTTTTTTGCAAATTTCTATGGCATAGTCACCCATTACAGGCTTAGAATCTAACATCGGGTCGGCTTGAAAACTAGGTCTCAAACCACCAAATCCGCTTCTCACCTGCTCGGGTTTGACCGTTTTTAAAAAATATTGATTGACATATTTCAACAAATAATCTACGTCAGCCAGTTCTAGCGTGACCTCTTTGTTCGTCACTTCACAAGCCGTTTCCGCTGTGCCAACAAGCAAACGCCGTTGCCACGGAATGACCACAATCGAACGACCTTCTTCGTTTTTGGGTAGCAAAACCGCCGCATCGCTGTTCATCATGTCCTTTGGCAATACCACGTGAACGCCTCTGCTTACACTCAGCCGTTTACCCGCATCGGGATTTACTTTGAGCCGAATCGCATCCGCAAAAGGCCCTGTTGCATTAATAAAAATCTTTGCGTGAATGGTCATTTCTCGATTTTTCAACACATCACGCACTTTGAGCGATTTTAGTACCCCCTCAGTATTTTGTTGAAAATCAAGAGCTTCTACGTAATTTAGGAGCGTTGCGTCCTTTTCCGAAGCCGTTTTGGCGATTGCCAACGTGTAGCGCGCATCGTCAAATTGGCCATCATAATACAAAATTGCGGAATGTAAACCCTCCGTTTTGAGTTGCGGGACACGTTTCAAGACGGCCTCTTTTGAGAGCCACTCGCTTGGCGCAAGGTTGGTTTCTTTTGCAAGATAATCATGGATTTTTAAGCCCATATTGTAGTAAATTCCTTGAAACCACGAGTAAAAAGGCGTTATAAGTGCTAAGGGTTGCGCCAAATGCGGGGCGTTTTTTATCAAAATACGTCGCTCGTGCAAGGCATTGTGAATCAGTCGGTATTGCGCGCGGTCGAGCCTAAAAACAGCTTGTTGTAAGGTGTGAATGCCGCCGTGAAAAAGTTTTGTTGAACGTGAAGACGTTGCCCCACCGAAGTCATTTTTGTCAATCAAAATAACTTTTAGCCCCCGCAAAGCCGCGTCTAACGCACAGCCTATGCCCGTTGCCCCGCCGCCGATGATGCACACATCGAAGGTTTCTGTTTCTAATCGGTTCAGATTTTTTAGCCTATTCATGTATTTTTATGTATTGTCATGTATTGTCATGTATTGTTTCTATGGTAAATTAACGAAAAGTCCCCGTATTTTAAAGGCGCAATTTAAGGCGTTTTCACCAAAACCGATGGAAAATTCATCAAAATTCAGTCCAATCGTTTGTTATTCTTTTAAATTATATGTAAAAAAAGGGAAGTTTGGCGCACTCAAAACCCGCCTTAATTCAAAAACCTAGTACCTTGTGGCATTAATTTTCGATGTATAACAAAACGTGGTTCTTGAAGAAAATAAATCAACAAATTTTAAAAAATAAGTATGTCTAATTACTCACAACTCACGCCTTTTTCACGCGGGCTTATCACTTTGGCTATCGTCGGTGGCCTTTTTTACATGGTCAAAACGTTTGTTTTATCCAAAAAAGACGGCGTTGAAAACACCCATTCGACGGGTAAAAAATCAGATGCGGCGGCGCTGCTCAACCTCTCGGGTTCAAGCACTTTGGGCGCAACGATGATGCCCCAAATTGCCAAGCAATTCATGGCCGAATTGAATGCAACAAACGTCTCAATTCAAAAAATAAACGACAACGAAACAGACATTGTTGGCACAATTGACGGCGTTGACAAACAGATAATTATCACCACGCAGGGCAGTGGAAAAGGCATCGAAGAACTAAAAAATCGCAACGTTGATGTGGCCATGATTTCGGGCGGTGCAGACAATTTATCGCCAGATTTCAGTCTTTCCACCGTCGCTTTGGATGGCATTGCGATTGTCGTCAACAAGGCAAATCGCGTAAAAGAGCTAACAAAAAGACAAGTAAAAGACATTTTTCTAGGAAAAATCACCGATTGGTCGCAAGTCGGCGGTCAGGCGGGGCAGATAAACACCTATGCTCGGCAGTTGCAATCGGGTACTTTTGACGCCTTCAAAGAATTGGTTTTAGAGCAATCCGTTGCGTCATTGTCAGGCAGCGTTAATATTTTTGAAGAAGGGAAACAGCTCATTTCGGCGGTCGAAAAAGACCCCTTTGGCATCGGTTTTTCGTCGTTTTCAAACATCGGTGCAACCAACGCTTTGGGTCTTTCGGACGTTGGAACTGCCGTGCAGTACCCCTCAGTATTTACGATAGAAACGGAAGATTATTTGCTCACTCGCCGCCTCTATTTGGGCTATTTGCCGACCAACAACAACCCCGTTTTGAGCCGTTTTATTGAGTTCTGTAAAGCCGATAAAAAAGGGCAAAAAGTAGTCGCCGAAACAGGTTTTGTCAACTTGAATTTACATACCGAAAATACCTTGTTAACAACGATTTCAAACGCCCCACCGCAATATCTCGCCGCCACAAGCGGGGCCAAACGCTTACCGACGACCCTGCATTTTAACTCAGGCCGCACAACGCCCGACGTTCGTGCAACGGATGATATTAAACGCATCATCGCTGTTTTGTCAGAGCCTCAAAACCGCCAAAAACAAGTCATTTTGATTGGTTTCACGGACAATGTAGGCAATCCTGCTCAAAATCTAACCCTTTCAACACAACGCGCACAAAGCATTCAGAACGAATTTGCCAAGTTCGGTTTGCGGACGCAAGTCTTCGGTTTTGGCCAAGCCTTGCCCGTTGTGAACAATGATACACGGGCCAATCAAAATAAAAATCGGCGGGTGGAGGCGTGGATAAAGTGAAAGAGGCTACTCAGTAAAAAAGCCGTTTCGCACCCCCGAGAGTTTTTTTTACGTAGAATATTGAAGAGCAAGTGCGCTTGTAATAATTCTATCCAACATTATTTTTTATCTTTACACTTGTAATTTAGCTCTAAATCAAGCATAATTCAAATTTTTCTTTTAACTTTGTACAAAAATAAGAAATAAAATGGATGCTTTTGAAGTTGCCGAAAGGCAAATAATTGAAAATAAGAAAAAAGTTGATTTCGACATTAAAGAATTCACTATTGAGTTTTTGGTGCGGAAATTCGATAAAGGGGATATTTATGTCCCTGACTATCAACGTGATTTCGTTTGGGAACTTGATAGACGCTCTAAATTTATTGAATCCGTCATTTTAGGTTTGCCAATTCCATTTATTTTTGTTGCTGATGTTGTTGACACTGATGCTGAAAAAGAGGGAGACCTTGAAATTGTTGACGGCTCACAACGCATCAGAACTTTATCAAGTTTCATGAAAAATGAGTTTCCACTACAGAAGTTAGACATTTTAACGGAAATGAACAAACTCTATTATCGAGACTTATCCTCAACACGGCAAAAGAGATTTGTTAACACTTCCCTCAAAATGATTGTCATTTCGGAGCAAAGTGACCCCGATGTGCGCTTTATGATGTTTGAACGAATCAACACGGGAAGTGATGAATTGAATAGTATGGAAAGACGAAAAGGCATCAATCGAGGTATATTTACTGATTTTATCTACAATGAATGTGCAACGCATCCTCTTTTTAAAGAATTAACGGCTTTTACGGATAAAGTAGCTAAAAGAGGGGAAGCCGAAGAGCTTATCCTTAGGTATTTTGCTTATTGTGAAAGATATGATAAAGCAACCAACAGACCTTCTGATTTTTTAGATGCCTATATGCAGGAGAAAAATAGTGCATTTAATGAGCAAAATAAAGCCGTTTATATGGATAAATTTCTACAAATGTTGACGTTTGTAAAAGCCCATTTCCCCTTTGGCTTTAAGGCATTCAAAGACTCGAATAAAACGCCGCGCGTTCGTTTTGAAGCACTCTCGGTCGGTGTTAGTTTGGCACTTGCCGAAAATCTGAATCTTAATGTATCAAACGTTGATTGGTTAGAAAGTCCAGAGTTTATAAATGAAATTACGGGCAGTTATACGGGTGTGCCGAGCAAAATTAAAAGCCGAATTGAATTTGTAAAAAACAAACTGTTGAGTAGCCAATGAGCAATCTTTTAACAGATTTTCAAGAAAAAGTAGATGAAATCAACAAGTATTTTGAATTTGTACAATTCATAGATACTTACGGAATAGAGAATAATCGAACCTTGAAAACGGAAAGTTTACCAGATTTTACTATTGACACGAACCTTGAAAAAGTATTCAAAGGTAACTGTTATTTAATGCTCTACAACCTAGTGGAAGGTTCGATTACGGAATCTATAAACGCTATTTTTACAGATATAAATGAAAATAATATTTCATACACGCAACTTACACCTGTTTACAAGCGGATTTGGTTAAAATATAAGTATCATTTGGTTGATTTTGTTAAATCCGAAACGGATGTAAAGAAACATCACAAAAAACTTGGAACTAATTTACCCGAGACTTTGCAAAATTTAGATATTTTCAAAATTCATGTTTTTACTGATAAAGATGACAATGAATTTGAAGATTACAAGGCATACCTTAAAATTATTGATATTTCTGATATTTCGGGTAATCTTGATGCGCGAAAAATTAGAGACGATTTGGGTAAAATGTACGATTTTAATGTGCCTGAAAGATGTGATGATTTGAGAGACGTAAAAAATGCCCGAAATAAATTAGCTCACGGTGAAATAACATTT
>JAYSRS010000081.1:0-19702 GCA_043720935.1 Saprospiraceae bacterium | reverse complement strand
CGCTATGGAAATGGCATAAAATGAGTGAAAAATTATAAGTGAAAAGTGATAAGTTGTAAGTGTTTTCACTTATCGTTTATCACTTTCCACTTACCACTTTTCACTTACCACTTTTCACTCATTTTATGCCATTTCCATAGCGCGTTTTTGGCCACGCTTACGGTCGGTTTCGTCCAAGAAAATTTTTCTCAAACGAATGCTTTGCGGCGTCACTTCTACGAATTCATCTTCTTGGATGTATTCGAGTGCTTCTTCCAAAGTAAATTTCTTTGGTGGAATCAAACGCATTTTATCGTCAGAACCCGAAGCGCGCATATTCGTCAATTTCTTAGTCAACGTTACGTTTACGAGCATATCGCCAGGCCGTGAGTTTTCGCCAATCACCATGCCCATATAAATACGGTCGCCGCCTTCAACGAAGAACGTGCCACGGTCTTGCAAATTGTTGATAGAGTAAGGAATCGCCTCGCCCGTTTCTTTTGAAATCATTGACCCATTTGTACGGCTTGGAATTTCGCCTTTGTATTCTTGAAATTCCAAGAAACGGTGCGTCATAACAAGTTCGCCTTGGCACATTGTCAACAAAGTTGAACGCAAACCAATGATGCCCCGCGAAGGAATCTGAAAAATCATCAACATACGGTCGCCTTTTGGCACCATTGACGTCATTTGACCTTTACGGCGCGTCACGAGGTCAATAACAGTACCGGATTTGTCTTCTGGCACGTCAATATTGAGTTCCTCGACAGGTTCGTGCTTGCGGTTATTGATGTATTTTGTAATAACTTGGGGTTGACCAATTTGCAATTCGTAGCCTTCCCGACGCATTGTTTCAATCAAAACCGACAAGTGAAGAACGCCACGTCCGAAAACGCGGAACGTATCGGCTGCTTCCGTTTGCTCAATTTTGAGGGCCAAATTTTTCTCTAATTCCTTATCCAAACGGTCTTTGATGTGGCGCGACGTTACGAATTTGCCTTCTTGACCGAAAAACGGTGAATCGTTAATCGTGAAAGTCATACTCATTGTTGGCTCATCAATCGTAATCGTTGGCAATGGTTCTGGGTTTTCGTAATCAGCAATGCAATCGCCAATTTCAAAACCTTCGATGCCCACAACCGCGCAAATATCACCTGCTTGAACTTCTTGGGTTTTGATTTTACCCATGCCTTCAAAAACGTATAATTCCTTAACACGGCTTTTTTGAATCGAACCATCGCGCTTTACAAGGGAAATATTCATGTTTGGCCGCAAAACACCGCGACGCAAACGACCGACGGCAATACGACCGATGTAGTTTGAGTAGTCGAGCGATGTAATCAACATTTGCAACGACAAGTCCACATCTGCCTTTGGTGGCGGGATGTGCGTAATGATTTGGTCGAGCAAATACGTAATATCGGGTTCTTGTTTTGCCCAATTTTCGCCCATCCAATTGTTTTTAGCTGAACCAAAAACGACAGGAAAATCTAATTGTTCTTCGCTTGCTTCAAGCGCAAACATCAAGTCAAAAACTTGTTCGTGTACCAAATCGGGCGTACAGTTTTGCTTATCTACTTTATTGACAATTACAATCGGTTTCAAACCCAATTGAATCGCTTTTTGAAGCACAAAACGCGTTTGCGGCATGGCTCCTTCAAAGGCGTCAACGAGCAATAAAACACCGTCGCACATATTCAAAACGCGCTCAACTTCACCGCCAAAGTCACTGTGACCTGGCGTGTCAATGATGTTAATTTTCGTTCCTTTATACGTGATTGACACGTTTTTAGCGAGAATCGTGATGCCACGTTCGCGCTCAAGGTCATTGTTATCAAGGATAAGGTCGCCTGTAAGTTCATGCTCTTTGAAGAGCTGACCTGCTAAAATCATTTTGTCCACGAGTGTCGTTTTGCCGTGGTCAACGTGGGCGATAATCGCAATGTTGCGAATTTTTTCGTTAATCATTTTACTAATTTATGATGATACTGGATAATTTTTAAGATATTAGACTCAATCTTTGAGACGATAAGGCGTAAAGTTTATAACTTTTCAAAGCCCATTTTCTCTCATTATCCAATATCTTTATTTTGCGCCGCAAAGGTACGTTTTTTATACCGAAAAAAGGTGCTTTTTTATTAATTTCCTGTTAAGTTTTGCATATTTTGATTCATAAAGCCAATGATACTGAGGGGGTGTTTTGGAACAAAATTTTATTTGGCTAAAATCAAACATTCCAAAGCACCCCTCAGTATTTTATTGATTGTCAAAGGTTTAGTCTAATTTCTATTTTTCATAAAAGAGTGTAGCTTTGCCGCAAAATGTTAGATTTCAGATTTTATGGCCCACTGATTAAACAGATGCGACTGATTTAATCAGTGGGCCATAAAATCTGAAATCTTTAAATTTGAAATCTGAAATTATGCTGCCCATTATTGACGTTCAAAATCTATCTAAAAAATACAAAATCGGTGCGACACAACCGCGCTATTTAAGTTTGCGCGATTCATTGAGTTCACCATTCAAAGGCGTTAAAGATTTGATAGGCTCTAAAAAGCTGTCAAACTTAAGTATAAATAATGAGTTTTGGGCATTAAAAGACATCAATTTCCAAGTAAATGCAGGTGAAAGCATCGGCATTATTGGTAGAAATGGCGCGGGAAAATCTACATTGCTTAAAATTCTAAGCCGCATCACACCGCCGACTTCGGGACACGCAATACTGAGGGGCCGTCTTGCAAGTCTTTTAGAAGTCGGTACGGGCTTTCATCCCGAACTAACAGGCCGTGAAAATGTCTATTTCAACGGCTCGATTTTAGGCTTGCGAAAGGCTGAAATTGATAAAAAATTTGACGAAATCGTTGATTTTAGCGGCGTCGAACGCTTTATTGATACACCTTTAAAAAACTATTCGAGTGGGATGCAATTGCGTTTAGCCTTTGCCGTTGCAGCACATTTAGAGCCTGAAATATTGATTATTGATGAAGTATTGGCCGTTGGCGATGCCGAATTTCAAAAAAAATGCTTGGGCAAAATGGATGAGGTGAGCAAAAGTGGACGAACGGTGATATTTGTGAGTCATCAATTAGAGGCCGTTAAAAAATTATGCTCTAAAACGATTCTATTGTCTTCGGGTGTTATAGATTTTATAGGTTCGACTGATACTGTCATTCATAAATATTTGCAGTTAAAAACTACTCAAAGCCCGATATATTATGCAGAACCTAAAAATACACCAACAGTTACAAAAATCGAAGTAAAAACAAGTATGCCAAATCAAATACATGAATTTGGTAAACCATTAGAAATTGAATTTGAGATACATGCCCCGATACCAATTGCTGGAGCTTGTTTTTCATTTCAAATCATTGATGCACAAGAAAGACCAATCATTCATTTATGGACATTTGATTCTGAACGACCTATGTGCAGAAAAGCGGGTACACATAGGCTTGTTTGCAAAATTGATAACTTAAAATTGTACATGGGTGAATATTATATCAACACTTATTTATCTGAACCACAAGAAGGGGCTGTTTTTGAAACCTTGAAAGCAGTTACGCCTTTTGAGGTGAAAATGTACAATATAAGCAGAGACTTTGTGTGGCAACCCTACACCTGCACGTACCTTGAAAATTGTACTTGGAATTTGTCAAATGACTAAAAGCGAGTATTTAGGTAAAATAAAGCTGTGAAATACTGAGGGGTGCTAAATTCCATAACTTATTGATTATCAATGAACTCTAACTATCCAAAAGTAGTAACCCTTGGATAGTTTTCTTTAAATTAATTATTGTCTAATACGTATGATAAAAATAACAATAAAAATACTCAACAAAATAAATAGGATGCTGGGGCATCCACCGTTATCGCAAGCGCAACATACAGAGTTGAATTATTCGGATTTCTCACCCGAGGAATGGGAGATATATAATAAGATAAAAAATTATACTTTAACGTCACCTGAAAGGATTATTACTTTGCTACGGGCAGTTAAATACATCACAGAAAACAACATTGAGGGCGATATTGTGGAATGTGGCGTCTGGAAAGGCGGAAGCATGATGGCAGTAGCTGAACAATTGTCGTTATTAAACAGTGCGGATAGACATTTGTATTTATACGATACTTTTGAAGGCATGAATGAACCGACTCAGCTTGATGTTGCCGTAAACGGAGTTGTTGCGAAAGACTATTTAGATAAATTAGAACGCAACGAAGATAACCAAAAAGACATTGTATGGGCTTATTCTGCTTTAAAAGAGGTGAAAAGCAACCTTGAAAAGACCAATTATCCTCAAAATCAATTGGTATTTGTGGAAGGAACTGTTGAAAATACAATTCCTCAAACCATTCCAGCTAAAATCGCTTTGCTAAGGCTTGATACGGATTGGTATGCGTCCACAAAGCATGAATTGGTACATCTTTTCCCATTGCTTTCGCCACAAGGCGTGCTGATTGTTGATGATTATGGCCATTGGCAGGGCTGTAAAAAAGCCGTTGATGAATATTTTGGAGAAAATAAAATAACCATATTCTTAAATAGAATTGATTATACAGGACGATTAGCAATTAAACAATAAATGGTTTTTAATAGCTACTAAATTACATTATCAATGATGAAAAATCAAGTTGCTTATGAATTTAATCCTTCTAAAAGATATTTTCTATACCACGTTAGAAAGGGTTTATATGATGCTATACAAAAACATAAACACCATTTGAGTGGCAGAATGATGGATTTTGGTTGCGGTTCAATGCCTTACAAATCACTTTTTACGGTAGATGAGTATATAGGCGTTGATTTTGACAACGCGGGACATCCGCACGAAACAGAAATTATTGATGTATTTTATAATGGTAAAAAAATTCCTTTTGCGGATAACTATTTTGATTCTGTTTTAGCAACCGAAGTTATTGAGCATATTTTTAATATAGATGAATTATTATTGGAATTAAATAGAGTGATGAAGCCAAACGCTAAAATACTTATTACTTGCCCTTTCGTTTGGGATGAGCATGAAATTCCTTATGATTATGCACGATATACCCATTTTTCACTTAAATATTTACTTGAAAAAGCTGGTTTTGAAATTGTATTGATGGATAAAGCTGGTAATTATGTAATAACGATAGCGCAAATTTTAAATTCCTATTGCGTTCGCGTTCGTTTTTTAAATAAATTTGTCTATTTAATTAATATTGTATCAACGTGGTTAAATACTTTTTTGCCAAAAATTGACGGTTTATATTTATCAAATATTGTTGTCGCTAGAAAAAAATAAAATAAAACAATGAATAGAGACCCCCTCAGTATTTGTTTAACAATAGACAATAATTATGTTCAACACGCAGCAGTTACGCTTACTTCTTTATGTGTAAACAATGCCCACTTAAATTTTAATGTTATTATCGTTCACAGCGATATTACACCTAAAAATAGATTATTGCTTATAAAAGAAATGAGTAAATATAAAGTAACCATTGATTTTATTGCAATAGATGAACAGTTATTAAGCGATGCTATTTTGTCTTACCATTTTACAATTGCTATTTATTATCGCTTATTACTGCCTAAAATATTATCAAATAATTTAGATGCAATCCTATATTTAGACGCTGATTTGATAATTAGGAAGGATATATCAGACATCTTAAATACAGATTGTATTAAAGAATATAGCCACGCCGCCGTAGAAAATGTATTGACGACTAACGAAACAAAAGACCGCTTAAATATGCCTAATAAAAGTAAATACTTTAACGCAGGTTTGATGATAATTAACCTAAAATATTGGCGTGAAAAAGAAATAATGCAAAAAACGTTGCTGTTTTTGAAACACAATAAAGAAAAAATTAAGCTCGGTGACCAAGACGTATTAAATGCTGTATTATGCAATCAATGGCATCGACTTCCTTATATTTGGAACGCACAAGAATCTTTTTATCTTGAAAAATACACGTTTAGTGATTTAGAAATAACCGAAAAAGAACACCAAAACATTGTCCACAATCCCAATATTGTTCATTTTACAGGCTCTGATAAGCCTTGGTATAAAGAAAATCAGCATCCGTTTAAAGCTGAATATTATAAATATTTGGCGTGTACGCATTGGCGGAATGTCAGACCTCAAAAACGCTATCCGTCTTTGTATGAAAAAATAATTATTAGGTTAAAAAAATATGCCTTAAAGCTTAATAAAACAATACAATTAGATGCTTAGGCATTTAAAATAAGAAAAATACTGAGTAGTGCGTTTTATATATTTTTAGAAAAACCTAACGCGGGTTTAAAACCCGCGTTAGGTTGATAATCAATAACTTACGATATTTCTAAATTCTAAAAATATATAAAACGCACTACTGAGGGGTAATTCTTTCTCAAAAAACGAATTGTTAAACACAGTAAAACGACAAGCCAATAAATTTCAATGTGCCATTAATTGATAATCAAATGTTTATAAATTACTAACTTTGTAAAAAAATGTTTGAAACACCCATTTTATTCCTTATTTTTAATCGCCCGAAAGCGACTGAAAAAGTATTTGAGGCTATCCGTAAAGTGCAGCCTAAACAACTTTTTATTGCAGCCGATGGGCCACGTTTGGATAAATCAGAAGACCTAAAAAAGTGTGAACAAACGCGGGCTATTGTGAAAAAAATTGACTGGCCATGCGATGTAAAAACACTTTTTAGAGCCGACAATTTAGGATGTGGCAAGGCTGTCAGTGAAGCAATCTCTTGGTTTTTTGAACAGGTAGAAGAAGGGATTATTCTTGAAGACGATTGCCTTCCGAATCGAAGTTTTTTTGATTTTTCGGCAAGTATGTTGGGAAAATATCGAAATAATGACCAAATAATGCATATTTCAGGAACAAATCACTTGTTCAATACCCAACTAACGCCTTTAAATAATACCTATTTCTTTTCCGCATTCAGTTCAATTTGGGGTTGGGCCACTTGGCGACGCGCTTGGTTTTTATACGATTTTGAAATGCACGGATGGGAAAACAGTGAACAATACATGCAGCATAGATTTTTAGATAAGTCTTTTAAACAACTGCTTTACTTGGAATTTTCGAGGATTGCCTCAAAAAAAGTAGATACATGGGACTGGCAATGGATTTATAGTATCGAAAAAAACAATGGTTTATGTATTACGCCAATGGTTAATTTGGTGCGCAACATTGGTTATCAGGGAACGCACTATCAGTCTCGACATCCTCACCATAATATGCCAACCGTCGCGTTAAAAATGGCGACACTCGTTCATCCCTTAGAAAAAAATATTGATTTTAAGATGGATGAAAAAAATTTGGCGCAAAGACGGTATCGTGAGTTAGCAATAAAAGATAGAATTATTAATAAAATTTTGCACGTTTGGAAGCAAATGCAATTGTTTAGGAATAGACGATAAATAAAAATACCTTTAATGAACAACGCCATCATTCCCATTCTTCAATGTCCCGTCAAAAAAACGGCATTACACCGCTGTTCACCTGCCGAATTAGCGATTTGTAATGCATCTATTGCCAACAAAAACGCCCAACATCTTGACGGGTCGCCTGTTGAACAAACACTTTTGGCAGCTTTGACAAACGCCGATAACTCTATTTTTTATGGCATATACCAAGACAATATACTCGTTTTACTCCCTATTTTAGCCATAAAATTAGATAAAAATGCTGTCGCTAGTTGGACTTTAACAGCAGAAACGACCGTCATTAAAGCATTTTATGACCAAATTGGTTGGGAAAAAACGGACACTAATCACTTTACAGATGCCGTTAAATTTGAAGATTTACGCCCAGTTATGCGCCGATATATTCACCGTTGCCACCTCAGACTAGGGCAATTTATCGGAAAATCGGGGCAATTTATCTTAGATATTGCTTCTGGCCCCATTCAATATGATGAATATCTGACTTACTCGGAAGGGTATCAATACCGTATTTGCGCCGATATTTCAATGCCTGCTTTGCAACAAGCACGGCAACGAATTGGACGCGAAAAGGGGATTTTTATCTTATGTGATATAACAAATTTACCGCTTCAGGCCGACACTTGCGATGCGTTTGTTTCTTTACACACCGTTTATCACGTAGCCGCCGACCAACAGTTAACGGCTATTTCGGAGCTTAATCGGGTTTTAAAGCCTCAAAAAACGGGCGTTGTGGTGTATTCTTGGGGTATTTATTCGGTTTTAATGTCGTTTTTCCAGCCTCGGCTTTTGTGGAAAAATTGGGCTTCTATTTTTTCACCGCGACAAAACCCACTGCCTTTTCCAAAGCTTGCGGCGGACAGCACATTTTATTTTTATGCCCATTCACCCCGTTGGTTTGATGACCACATAAAAACAAAATTTAATGTAGAATTGGCATCTTGGCGGTCAATTGCCACGCCCGTTGCCCGCCGCTTCATGAAGCCTTGGCTTTTGGGGCGACCGATTATGCATTTTTTGTTTTTACTTGAAAACCTGCTGCCTCGTTTTTTCGGGCGTTATGGACAATATCCAGTTTTCATTTTTAAAAAATAAAAGAGAACGATGACAACCACACAACCTGTATTAGAAAAAAAAATACCCCCTCAGTATATCGCAGAAAAATACCCACGGATTACCATAATAACGCCTTCTTTCAATCAAGCAGCTTATTTGGAAGCGACGATTCAGTCTGTTATAAACCAAAATTATCCAAATCTTGAATACATCATCATGGACGGAGGCAGCACAGACGGGTCAGTTGATATTATAAAAAAATATGAAGATAAACTCGCTTTTTGGTGCAGTAAACCTGACGCGGGTATGTACGACGCCTTGCAAAAAGGCTTTGAAAAATCAACAGGTGACATCATGGCTTGGCTCAATTCTGATGATATATATTACCCCAATTGTCTCTTTTTAGTGGCGGAAATATTCACCCAAAATGCGGCTATTCAATGGCTTACAGCTATGCCTACGGGACTCAACGAATCGGGTAATATTGTTCATTTGCGTAATCAAGAAGAAGCGTGGTCGCTCTACCGTTTTTTGCAAAAAGGACGATATTTTACATTCGTCGGCCAAGAAAACACCTTCTGGCGGCGTCCTTTATGGCAAAAAAGCGGCGAATACATCTCCACCGATTATGCACTAGCGGGCGATTTTGAGCTGTGGCGACGCTTTTTCAAATATGAAAAATTATATACAGTCAATACAATGTTTGGCGGCTTTCGTTTCCGTCATTCCGACCAAAAAAGCCTTGAACAACGCGCCATTTATGCCGTCGAAATGGACGCAATACGCGCAGCCTACCCCCTCAGTAAAAAGCAATTTTTGCGCTTAAAATGCTGTTCCGTATATCGAAAAACCATATTACGCGTCTTTAGAAATGGGGGCATTATCCGAAAAACAACCAAACGGCTTTTCGATTATCCGCCCACTTTATTCTACAACCGATTTGAAGACGCGTTTGAATGGTCTAAATATTTTTAAAATAATTAATTACTTTCAATGATTGTAACATTAAAAGACTGGCCGTTGCCGCCCGTAAATAAAACGGGCTTCCCGTGGACTACAGAAACACCCCCTCAGTATAAAACCGAAAATTGGCCTAAAATAACCATTATTACCCCGTCTTTTAATCAAGGACAATTTATAGAACAAACAATTCGCTCCGTTTTATTGCAAAATTATCCAAACCTAGAATACATTATTATTGACGGTGGTTCAACGGATAATACTATTGACATCATTAAAAAGTACAGTGATTTTATTACATATTGGGTGTCTGAAAAAGATAAAGGACAATCGGATGCGATAAATAAAGGCTTAAAAATGGCCACGGGTGATGTATTTAATTGGCTCAATAGTGATGATTATTATTTGCCAAATACACTATTAACAATTGGTCAAATATTTCATAAAAACTACAATATCAATGTTTTATGCGGTCATGAAAAAGTGCTTTTACCTGACGGCACGCTCACTTTAACAACGCATCCGCCGACAACAATTAAAGACACTTTGGAGGAAACAATGGCAATGGCTACTATTTGTCAGCCCCCTACTTTTTTCCGACTGTCTGCTTTTAGACAATTGGGTGAATTATCGGATAAATTGCATTTTTGCATGGATGCTGATGTGTGGTTGCGCTATTTGACTTTATTTGGTTTAGAAAATGTCGAAAAAACAACCACTATTTTCAACGTTTTTCGCGTTCATTCGGAAGC
This sequence comes from Saprospiraceae bacterium, assembly GCA_043720935.1. Lineage (GTDB taxonomy): Bacteria > Bacteroidota > Bacteroidia > Chitinophagales > Saprospiraceae > JAAFJT01. The sequence continues at coordinate 9,514 of JAYSRS010000081.1, read as the reverse complement.
TAAATCGTCTAGTAAAAAACATATTTATTACGCCGACCGATTTAATTTATTAATGGCCTTAATAGATAGTAGCCGTTTTTCAAATGAACTTCCCAAACGTTTTTTAAAAGACAATCCTATTTTTACTATTTATTTTTCAAAAAAGTACCCCCTCAGTAAAACCGACGAAAAACGCTTATTAGCCCTTATTGCACAGCAATTATTAGAGCTATACAGTCAATTTATGTCGTGGCAATCATTTTTTGAATTGTATTTTTATTCATTAAAACAATTAAAAGGCCATAGAAACAAACGTTTTTATTTATCACCATTTATTAAAATCAAACGCTTTTTTAAACCAATATTCTGAAATCAAAACTTAAATCTATTTATGAAAATTCTTGTTTGCGCCAATTCTTTTGGTTCTCGCGTCGTTGGCCCGTCTGTTTTTAATCAACATTTATTCAAAATAAATGAAACGTATAAAGAGCATGATGTGAGGTTTTTAACTCAAGATATTGATGTTTCGACCGAAAAAATTTATCAGTTTAAAGCACACTATCCGCAGTCTTTAATTGCCCTTGATTTTATTTTTAGGCAATGGTATTTTTACCGTCATGCAAAAAGAATTTATAAAGAATTCCCTTTTGATGTCCTTGTTTTTAGCAATTTAAAATACGGCTTATTAGCGCGTTTATTATTGCCTAAACGCATTAAAACCATTGGTTTTATAACTGAATACATGACAATTAACCCTTCTTTGCAGTATCATGAAACTTACCGACGTTTGTTTTTATTCCATTTCGCGCGATTTATTGAACGCATTGCAGCAACACAAATAGACCATATTTCGGTGTGTTCCAATGATTTAAAACAGCGCGTTATTGACGGATATAACATCAAGGCTGATAAAATTTCTGTAATTTATCATGGTTTTGACGTTAATTTAATTCAATTTAGAAACCAATTAAAACCATTTAATGCGCCCATTAAAATACTTTTTATTAAATCTAATTTGCGAAGCGGTGGTATAGATATTTTAACCAAAGCATTAGGCATACTCAAAGAATACACGTTTCAATTGTCCGTTATTGGGGCACTTGATTGTAGAAAAATGGAAATTGACGCATTGATTAAAGATATGCCCCACGTTAATTTGCGTTTTTTGGGTATTAAACCACAATTAGATGTCTATCGAGAAATGCAAGAAAATGACATTTTATGTACGCCCTCTCGTTTAGAATCATTAGGCATTGCGAACGCCGAAGGCTTAGCAAGTGGCATTTCAGTCGTTTCAACGCGTGAAGGCGGCATTCCAGAAGTCTTGGACAATGGTAAAAACGGTTGGTTAGCTGAGCCTGAAAACGCAGATGATTTGGCCGAAAAGCTCAAAAATTGCATCGAAGCAGACCCCTCAGTACGCGCCAAAAAAAGCCATGCAGGAAGGCTCTTCGTCGAACAAAACTTCGATTATCAGCAATTGAACGCGCTGTTCTTAGAAAAATGCGTTGCTTTGTTCGATAAGTAATTTCATCGGTATCACGGACTTCAGTCCGTGATTGATTAAAATTTACGGACTGAAGTCCGTAATACAATAAAAAACGCTCATGCTTAAAAATTGGACATCGTCCATCCAACACCGTCCATCGAAACGCCCCCTCAGTATTGTCGTCTTTTTTTGTCTATTTTCGACGATAATCCATTCACAATCAATCCCTTATCGCAATTTGTTTGAAGACAATAAATTGCCGAGTGTTTACATCACGCTCCCCGCCGACTCGCTCACGTGGCTATATAATAATGTACAATCTGACAATAATATCCGCGCAACTTTTATTTTCAACGATGGTCTTCGACGCGACACAATGCGCGACGTCGGCTTTCGCTTGCGCGGCAACACGAGCCGCGCATCGGCTAAAAAATCGTTTAAAGTTAAATTTAATGCTTATACATCAGGCATTAAGTATCAAGGTGTTAAGGAATTAAACCTCAACGGCAGCCACAACGACCCGACAATGGTGCGCGAAAAATTGTTTTACGACGCTTGGAATTTGTCGGGTTTGCCACAACGGCGGTCGGGCTTTGCGAAGGTATATATCAACAACGCTTATTATGGGTTGTACATAAATATTGAAGAATTGGATGATGAATGGTTGCAACGCATTTACGGAACGGACGATGGCAATTTCTACAAATGCACCTACCCTGCCGATTTGAAATATTTAGGGACAAATCCGACATTATATAAAAACGTCCTGCATTCGGCGGGTGTGCGCGCTTATGATTTGAAAACCAATGAGTTAACCGACAATTATGCGGATTTTGCGAAGCTCTGTCAAGTCATAAACACGGCAGCAGATTTTGAATGTCAGATTCAAAAAGTGTTGAATGTTCAAGGCTTTTTGAAGGCTTATGCCGCCGAAGTTGCCGCAGGACATTGGGACAATCATGGGTATAACAAAAACAATTTTTTCTTATATCAAAACCCTAAAAACGGCCTCTTTGAGTTTATTTCTTACGACCCCGACAATTCTTTTGGCGTTGATTTTTTTAATATCAATTGGACAACCCGCAACATTTATACGTGGCACAACGCCACAAATGGCATTTTGGTCGCCAAATTAATGGCCGTGCCCAATTTCAAAAATCAGTACAGTTTTTATCTTAATCAATTGACTAACAACGCTTTCAGCAATTTATTTCCTCGATTGGATGCCATGAAAACGCTGATTTCGACCGCCGCACAGGAGGACACGTACCGCACCCGCGACTATGGTTTTACCTTCGCCGATTTTCAAAATGGTTTTGGTTTGGCGGCTAAAAATCCCGCTAAATTTGGCATTCAACAATTTATCGGTTTGCGCAATCAAGCAACGTTAACACAACTCACGTTACCTGCGATGCCGCCGATTTTGACGGATTACAGCGTGACGCCGATTTTGCCAAAACAAACCGAACAAATCACGTTTCGCGTCAAAATTGAAAATCTAACGGGCTTGACAAATTCGACTTTTTCTTATTCAACGGATTCTATAAATTTCATAAATACACCACTCGTTGCCGTTGGAACAAGCTTTTATGAGGCCAAAATTCAATTAATAACACCCGCAAACACCTTGTTTTACCGTTTTGAAGGCGTAAATGCGACGGGAACGGGGCGTTTGCCTGCGTGTGGGCATCTAAGATTGCGGCTGAACGAATCGCTATTTAAAAATAAGTTATTCATCAATGAATTTATGGCCGACAATACCCGAACAGTTAAGGATGAAGCCAATATTTACGAAGATTGGATTGAATTGTACAATGGGACGAATAGCACCATTTTTTTAGGTGATAAATATTTGAGCGACGATTTTTTGAATCCAAATAAGTGGAAAATGCCCACGGACTCCTTAAAAGCACGTTCGTGGCGGTTGTTTTGGTTGGACAATGACGTATTGCAAAGTCCTCTACACGCGAGTTTTAAACTCTCGGCGGGCGGCGAACAAGTAGGCATTTTTGGCCCTTTTACTGAGGGGTATGCCCCGATTGATACCGTCACTTTTGGCCTTCAAGCACCCGATATTTCGATGGGCCGTTTGCCCGACGGCGTTGGTGCTTTTCGGATTTTGCCGTCGCAAACACCTAACGCAACAAACGGCACGGTGGCCGTAGCCGATGTTTTTTTAGATAACTTAAACTTAAACATCTATCCAAATCCTGTTGATAATCAATTGTTTATGCAATTTAAAAACGTTGAAACAAAAAACGTGCGCGTTGATGCGTTTGATGCAACAGGGCGTTTTGTCGAGACTATTTTTAATGATAAAACCAATCAAGGCGAGCAGTTTATTCGTTGGAAAACGAAGGAAATAGCCGAAGGCATTTATTTTTTAAGATTCGATTTTGGCGGTCGGCGGTTATTGAAAAAAGTGATTGTGAAGCATTGAATTACGGGGCTATTTTGATTTGGCCACGCTTGGTGTCGTAAAAAGCACTCCCTCAGTATAAAATGTCAAAAGCCTTGAAAACAGTCGTTTTCAAGGCTTTTGTACCTTATCCTTCTGAATGACAAAAAAACACGACCGTCGAAGCCGTGCAAGCAACTGCTTGCCTAAATCCGTGTTTGTCCGTAGGTAAGCCAATCGTTAAGAAAAAGTTATACCCCTCGGTATTTCGTGGAAAAAAAGGGCTTTTGCATCTTAAAAACGAAGGCGTATAAATTTTTACGCCCATTTCTTAAAAAAACCGTTCATTTGTCCTTGCCAAATGGCGTTCTATTTATCACGAATCTTAGAAAAACATGAAGAATCTCACATTATTTACCCTCGCCCTACTGATGTGTATCGGCGGCATCAATGCTCAACCAATGAACATTAATTTCAATAGCGGCGACTATCCGACGGAATGGAAAGAAATCCAAGCCTTGGAAGACAAAGCCTTGCCAAAATCGGCCTTAGAAAAGGTCGAATCTCTGTTTGCGAAAGCAAAAAAAGACAACAATCCGTCGCAAGTCCTCAAAACAATGATTTTCCGCGCCAAATTTACAAGTGCTTTGGAAGAGGACGGTTTTGTCAAAGCATTGACCAAAATGCGGACGGAAATGGAAGGCGAAACCTTCCCGACCAAGCAGATTTTGCAGTCTATGTTGGCCGAAATGTACGCGGGTTACTTGGAAAACAATGTCTGGCAGTTCCGTAATCGGACGCAAACGCCGACGTTTAAAACCGACGACATTCGGACGTGGACAATCCCACAACTGAATGAGGAAGCCGCCACGTTTCACCGCCTTGCCTTGAACGACGACCGCAGCAAAAATGTGCCGATTGCGAACTTCAACGCCGTTACGACTGAGGGGTCGGATGCCTTGCGCCCTACCCTATTCGACTTCCTCGCACATCGGGCGGTTGACTTTTTTTCGGATGAAAAATCGTATTTGGCCAAGCCAAGCTATAAATTTGAGCTAGATACTGAGGGGTCGCTTTTGCAAGCCGACGCTTTTGCAAACGCCGTTTTTGAGAGCAAAGACTCGACTTCAGGCAAGTTGTGGGCCTTGAAATTGCTCCAAGAATTGACTAGATTCCATCTGAATGACAATTCGCCTGAAGCTTTGGTGAACGTGGATTTGAAGCGTTTGGAATTTGCTCACTCAAATTCAATCGTTGATGTAAAAGACAATTTGTATCAAAAAGCCTTGGAATTTTTGCTCAATAAATTTGCCGATAATCCAAGTTTTGTAGAGATTTCCTTGAAATTAGCGCAATTTCACCGCGATAAAGCCAACGGTTGGCAACCAAATGGTAAAAAGGAATTAAAAAACAAGAATAAAATTGCGTTGGAGATTGCCAAAACGGCGGTTAAGAAATTTCCGAAAGCCTATGGCGTGAAGTCGTGTCGGGCATTGATTGACCAAATTACTGAGGGGTCGCTCGATATGCACGTTGAGGAGGTTGTGGGCCCGAATAAACCGATTTTAGCCAGTCTTAATTTCAAAAATACGGATTCAATTTATTATAAAATTATTCGCTTATACGAACGCGTAGGCCGTCGGGAATTTGAAGACGACGACCAACGGTTGAAGTATTACAACAACTTGCCTTTTGTTGCCAAAAAAATTGTCAAATTGCCAAACGACGGCGACTACAATGCACATTCGACGGAGATAAAAATGGATAAATTGCCACTCGGCATGTATCTCGTTTTGGCGGCTGATAATCCTAAATTCTCTACGAAAAATGGCGGAAATGCCCATTATTTGACCTTTCATGTCTCAAACATTGCCTATTTTCATCGGTCGGGCGATACGGAAGCCAATCAATTTGTCGTCGTTGACCGCACAACGGGCGAGCCGATGTCAAGCGTAACGGTTGAGTTTTGGGAGAGCCGTTATGACCAAAAATTGCGAAAAGATGTGCGCCTAAAAATTGGCAATGCTGTGTCCGATGAGGCGGGTTTTGTCTATCCGAGAATGCCCAAAGAGAAATATTATACGCTCCGTTTCATCTACGGCAAAGATACTTTGGCGACGGGCGATGGCTATTCTAACTATTTTTACAAGCCCGAAAAGCAGACGTATCAAATGACGCAGTTCTTTTTGGATAGAAAGATTTATCGGCCTTCGCAAACCGTTTTCTTCAAAGGCATTTTGATTGAAAAAACGGGACAAAATGAATATCAAGAGTTAACAGGCGATAAAAATTCGCCTAAAATCGTTCCGAACGAAGCCGTTGACGTCACGTTTTTTGATGTCAATGGTCAAAAAATAACGGCGTTGTCCTTGAAAACGAACGCTTATGGGACATTTAACGGCAGTTTTACCGCGCCAAGTTCAGGTTTACTAGGCAATATGACCATTCGTTCCAATAAAAACGGGTCGGTTAGTTTGAGGGTTGAAGAATACAAACGGCCTAAGTTTGAAGCGAAAATAGAACCGCTTGAAGGGACGTTCGTTTTGGAACAAATGATTCCCGTGATCGGCTCGGCGAAGGCGTTTGCGGGGAACAATATTGACGGGGCGATGGTAAAATATCGCGTCGTTCGGCAAGCCCGTTATCCGTATTGGGGTTGGGGTTGGAAAATGATTGCGCCGAATACTGAGGGGTCGCAAGAAATTGCCCACGGCGAAACCAAAACCGATGCAAATGGAAAATTCATAATTGAGTTTAAAGCACTTGCCGACAAAACGCTTAAAAAGGAAGACAAACCCGTTTTTGACTATGCAATCATGGTGGATGTGACCGACATCAACGGCGAAACGCACAGCGCAAAAGGTTCTGTATCAATTGGTTACACATCTTTATTAGCGACAATTGATGTGAGCGACGAAATGGATAGGCAGAAATTGAAACCGATTCAGATTGTCGCCAAAAACCTAAACGGACAGCCTTTGGCGATACGCGGAAAGGTTAAAATTGATTTATTGACCTCACCGCGTCGCCCGTACATCACGCGGCATTGGGCCTTGCCCGATACGCAAACGCTTGAAGAAGTCGCATTTAGACGTGATTTTCCACTTTATCCGTTCAAAGAAGAAGACAAAGAACAAAATTGGGTCGTGAAAAGAACGGTTTTAGAAAAGGATTTTGAGACGAAAACAGGCCCCTCAGTATCGGCGGGTATTTCGAGCGATTTTTTACCCATTTTGGAATTTCAGAAGTACCAAACGGGCATTTATCGCATTACAGTCAACACAACCGACCCGACAACGGGCGATAAAATTGACGTGATTGAGCATTTTATGTTGTGCGATTTGAGCGACGACGTTGTGCCGTGCAATAAAACGTTCTTCGCGTGGCAACCAAAACCGAGTTTTGAACCAACCGAAACGGCTAAAATCACGCTAGGCACGGCGGCAGAAAAATTGTACGTATTAATAGAGGAAGAACTCGACGGTAAAATCATCAAAACCGAATGGATGGACTTGGAAGCTGTCAAATCTTACACCGTCAAATTGACGGAAGCGAGTCGCGGCAATCACTTCGTTCACGTGAGTTACGCCCAAAACAACCGCGTGAGTTTTGTTACTAAAACATTAGTCGTGCCATTTTCTAATAAAGCGTTAACAATTGAATATCAAACGTTTAAAGACAAATTAGAGCCAGGGAGCGATGAAGAATGGCGCATCAAAATCAGCGGCGATAAAAAAGAAAAAGTCGCTGCGGAAGTCGTTGCGGCGATGTATGACGCCTCGCTTGACCAATTTGCGGCAAACGCTTGGGCCTTGAATCTCTACAACACCCGCAACCCGATGCGCGGTTTTGACGCCCCGACGTTCGGCGAAGCGATTTCAACCAATTTCTACAATTATACTGAGGGGGCCAATGTCGGCGAAGACGACCCGCATATTTATCGGCAATTCAATTGGTTTAATTTTAATTTTTCAGAAGGTGGCCAACAAGCTGTTGCATACATGACAAAAAGTGCCGCACCTATGGCGATGGATGCTGCCCCAAAGGTGCAAATGCGCGGACAGGCATCGGCAAAAATGGCCAAAGAAGATTCTGCACTTTCGGAAGTAGTGGTGGTTGGTTTTGGCACACAAAAAAAACAAGAAGTTACGGGAACGGTTAAACAAGAAGGCACTAAAAACGCAAATGAAACTGATTTAAGTACCGTCAAAACGCGTTCAAACCTCAACGAAACGGTGTTTTTCTTCCCAGAATTGATGACGGACGCGAACGGTGATGTGTTGATTAAATTTAAGATGAACGAAGCCTTGACGAAGTGGAAATTCATGACTTTGGCACATACAACCGATTTAAAAGTTGGTTATTCGGAACGGACATTGGTGACGCAAAAGGAATTGATGGTGTTTCCAAACGCCCCGCGCTTCCTCCGCGAAGGCGACGAGATAGAGATTTCGGCAAAAATCAGCAATTTGACAAGTCAACTCATGCAAGGCACGGCGCAATTGCAATTGTTCGACGCTTTGACGATGCAACCCGTTGACGCCGTTTTGAACAACGTAAATGCGACCGTTAATTTTGAAATGACGGGCGGTTTGTCCACGTCGGTTAGTTGGAAATTGACGATTCCGATTAGCAAAGTTCAAGCAATTACGTATCGAATTGTGGCCAAAGCGGGTAGTTTTAGCGACGGCGAAGAAAACACGCTGCCCGTTTTGACAAATCGCTTATTGGTGACAGAAGCACTACCCCTCAGTATCCGAGGCGGCGAAACGAAGAAATTTACATTGGCATCATTAAAAAATTCTGATAAGTCTAAAACGTTGACACACCACGCATTAACGTTGGAATTTACCCAAAACCCCGCTTGGTACGCCGTTCAAGCCTTGCCGTATTTGATGGAATATCCTTACGACTGTACGGAGCAGATTTTTAGTCGTTTTTATGCCAATGCGTTGGCCACAAACGTTGCGAACGCGCATCCGAAAATCAAAACGGTTTTTGAGCGTTGGAAGAATACAGATGTAAAAGCGTTGCAATCTAATTTGTCGAAAAATCAAGAACTCAAAACGGCTTTGTTGGAAGAAACGCCGTGGGTTTTGGCGGCTCAAAACGAAGAAGTACAGAAAAAGAATATCGGTTTGCTCTTCGATTTGAACAAAATGGCCAATGAATCTACAAATGCGCTGCGCAAAATGTCGGAACGGCAATTGTCAAACGGCGGTTTTGCTTGGTTTCCAGGTGGGCGCGACAGTTGGTTTATTACGCAATACATTACCGAAGGATTTGGACATTTGACCGCGTTAGGCGTTGACAATCAAGACGTTACGCGTCAAAACATGGTCAATAAATCACTTTTTTATTGCGACGAACGCTTCAACGAAGAATACGCCGAATTGGCAAAACGCGTCGGCAAGCAACAAGCAAAATGGGAAGATGATAATTTGAGCAGTTTGTGTTTGCATTATCTTTACACCCTAAGTTTGTTTCCAAAACATAAAAACCCGAACGATAAAGCCGTCAATTATTACATTGGTCAAGCTGAAAAGTTTTGGACAAAACGCGGCATTTACGAGCAGGGCTTGATTGCTTTGGCCATGAAACGCAACGGAAAAGGTGATGTGACGAACACAATTGTCGCTAGTTTGAAA
>JAYSRS010000080.1:0-6416 GCA_043720935.1 Saprospiraceae bacterium | reverse complement strand
TAAAAAACGAACATAAAATTTTTAATAATTATATGAATTGTAAATTAAATAATTCAAGGTTCATAACTCATTGATTATCAAGTAATAAAAACGCTATTAAATAATTTCTATTAAATTTTACGAAATTATCGGCTTTATGGTATGCGTAACATTTACGAAGTCTTTAAGATTTCATAAATGTTGGGTATGTTGAAAGTCAGCACTTTACGTATTTGATTTTTGTTTAGAAACACTTTTGTACCATAAAGCCGATAATTCCGAAATTTTATAATTTGTAATGTACTACGTCTTAAAAAAAATATTGGTTTGGAACTCAATTGGAACTAAATTGAGTAAGATTTAATCCTTATATTTTTGGGCTTTAGCCTCTCAGTATAAGAGCCGTTTTCCACTCATTTTTGAGTGAAAAACGGCTCTTATACTGAGGGGGGTAACGTTTCTATCTCCCTCCTTTTGCAGCCGCTTTTTTCTTTTTCCTCGGTTCTGTAAAATCAACCTCCAAGTCATACCGCACAATGTAAGTCGTCAAATCAACGCCGTCAATCGTGTCTTCACCTGCCAAAACGTGCGGATTTGTTACTTCGTTGTTCAGAAAAACCAAGTAAACGCCTTTGGTCAAACCCAGACTTTTGATGTAATATGCGAGTTGAATTTTGCCATCGGCGAATTGCGTAATATTGTGATAAATTTTGGCTTCAATGACCCATTCGTTGTTTAAAATATTGACAATCAAGTCACTACGCCCCAACGCAACGTGCGGCTCGAGGTAGCTTTTACCCTTAAAAACTTCCAAAAACGACTGAATATAGGTTTCAAAACTGTACATCAAAGCAGCTTCGCGCAAACCTTTTGGCTTGCCGTCTGCGTCATTTTCGATAAAATACCGAAAGCCACGGCGTTGTGCGTAGGCTTGATATTCACGAATAATTTTATCCATATTGAGCTTTCCATCAGCCGTCAAATAATTATCTATCCAAATATCCGCTTGAATCAATTGCGATTCGCCGTTCATCGCGGGATAGAAATATTTTTGCAAGCGTTTTTTGTAAAGTGGTACCCAAAACGTAACATCGCCGTCGCTGTTTCTTTTAATCAAGCCGTTGATATGAAAAAAACGTATATCCTCTTTATCAATATCAAAACGGACTTTTCTTTCCAAAAACAAGAGTTTTTCTAAAAAATTTTGGTATTTTTTGGCTTTATTTATAACATTCGCTACGTTTTTATCCAAGGCTTCGAACAAGTACCAATCCTCCGCAGTCAAATAATCCAAGTAATCAATCACGGGCTTGTCCTTACATTGTTCCAACAATCTAGCCGCGAAACCATTGACGAGGCCAGGCTGTCCCGCCGTAATCGCATATATTTTTTTCTTAACGTCGGTTGCAAATAACTGCCCTGTTTCGCTTTCATGCTGCTCTAACAATTCAAAAATTTCGTCTCGCGTAAAATAATCTAGCGGCAAACTATCGGAAATATTAAACGGACTCGCATTGTCTTGAACAACGCCCGTAATGTTGCTAACGCCAACAAAAACGACCGATTTCAAACCATGCGTTTCCCGCGAGTGATAAGCATTTCGAATTGTATGAAGAAAAATACCAAAGTATTCAGGATTGATACCTTCTATTTCATCAATGATTAAAACGAGTTTTTTATCTTTTACCTGCTCTATTTTGTGAAAAATATCCGCCAATTCTAATTTTTCAAAGTCTATGTGCCAAGCCTCTTGCAAAGCAAGCACCAAACGCCTCATAAAAGCATCGAAACTACCGATTGAATAGTTTTCAAAACTCACTTTACATACGAGGTAGCCCTCCGCTTGCAAAGCATCGGCTAGCAAACGAAAATAGGTACTTTTCCCCGCTTGGCGCGGTGCCCAAATGGTGAAATAACGGTCGTCGTGAACCAATTGTTTGCCCTTTTCTACTAAGCTAAGACGGGGCAACGTGTAATGTTTGTGGAGGATGTTAGGTCCTGATGTATTAAAGGAGCGCATTTTCAAGTATTTTAATACGCAAAAGTACATTATTTTCGCAAATGGGCAAATTTGTTTGAGGCTTGGTACATTGAGGAGGCCCCTCAGTATTTTAGCTCATTTTTAACTTTTTTTAACAAAAAAGCGTCGAAATCCCGTCACAGCGTTTCGATGCTTTTTGTTTTGTAATTATTTAAAAATTATTGATAGTCAACTATTTAAACTGAATTATCGCAACAAAAAAATACAAAAATTCATTTTTTTGATACCGACAACAATGCGCCATACCATGCCTGTCTTTGAATCTAAACCCCTGTTATTTAGACCATTAAAAGACGATACAACAGCAACAAACAAGTCCAGCATTTCTAAAGTAGGCAACGATAAATATCGTGCTGAATCCAACAAAATCCTAGTAACTGACGTTACGCAATGGCACACTAATTTGACTAATACGACTGATTTACGCTGATTTTCCATAAGCGTTTCTATCAAAAAGAGTAATTACTTAGAATTTATTACGCATAAATATTTTCTGCAAGCAGTTACCATAACCCATTTTCTTTTACAATCTACTTATACAATTTCTGACAATGACAGTAAAAAATCTAACTCTACCACTATTATTAGCGTTTGCGCTAACTTCCACCTTAGCCACAGCTCAATCTTGGCTCGACCTCCGCGAACAAGGCGCAAATTACTACGACATTAAGGCGGCTTTTGACCGTCAATATGGCCGTAAAATGAAAGAAATGAACAAGGAATTGCGCCGCGAAGTCGAAAAAGGCAAAATGGATGCTAAATCCGAGCAAGCGATGGAAGGCATGATTCAATTTATGCGTTGGTCAAGCCGCGTTGCCCCGCGTGTCCGCGAATCGAATGGCGATTTGAGCGTTATTGGAGAAGGAAATGCCCGCGCAATTGCTGAGCAATCGCGTCAATTGCAAACGCGTGCTGGCGCAACTTGGTCGCTCATCGGCCCTAAAAGTACGCCAACAAATGGCGGAAATGGCCGCGTCAATGCTGTTCGCGCACATCCCACAACACCGACAACTTTATTCGCTTGCACACCCGCAGGTGGCTTATGGAAAACAATCAATTCAGGCACTTCTTGGACGCCTATTGCTGACGGCATTGCTATTTTAGGCGCAACTGACGTCGCTTTTGACCCCATAAACGCCAATATTATGTACCTCGCAACGGGCGACGGTGAAGCGGGCGATGCTTACTCGACAGGCATTTATAAGTCACTCGACGGCGGCACAACTTGGGCAGCAACGGGCTTGACGTTCACCGCAGGACAAAAAAGAACCTTCTCTAAAATCATCGTCAACGCGTCAACGGGCGCAATCGTCGTTGGCGGCGGCTCGGGCATTTATCGCTCAATAGACGGCGGAACGAACTGGACGCAAGTCTCCACCCTCGGCATCCGCGACCTCGAAGCCAAACCTGCAAACCCCTCAGTAATGTACGCAGGCGGCTACGGTTCAACCATATTTTTACGCTCAATTGACGGCGGTGCAACTTGGGCAGCCGCAGGAACAGGCTTACCGACAACAGGCGTTCAGCGCGTTGCCGTTGCCGTAACGGCTTTGGATGCGAATTATGTCTATGCGTTTTTGTCAAATAATACGGATTATGGCTTCAAAGGCTTGTATTTATCCATTGACGGCGGCACAACTTTTACCTTGAAATCATCTACACCAAATGTCTTAGGTTGGAATGCTACTGGCAATGATGCAGGTGGCCAAGGCTGGTATGATTTGAGCCTAGCGGTTGACCCCTCAGTAAAAACGACTGTTTATATAGGTGGCGTAAACGTTTGGAAATCAACGACTTCTGGCGCATCGTGGACGTGCGTAGCGCATTGGTCAGGCTCGGGTGCACCTTACATACACGCGGACAACCACGACTTGACATTCATCGGCTCAACACTTTGGGTCGGCAACGACGGCGGTGTTTTTAGCTCTACAAACGGCGGCTCAACGTGGTCGGATAAGAGTTCAAACCTAGCAAACGCTCAATTATATGGCATGGGTCAATCGGCCACAAATGCCACTAAAATGCTCTCGGGCCATCAAGACAACGGCACTAATTTGACGACAAACGGCACAACGTGGTCACAAAACCTAGGCGGCGACGGGATGCAATGTTTTGTTGACCAAAGCAATGACAATCAAATGTTTGCATCTATTTATAATGGCGCGTTGTATCGTTCAACGAATGGTGGCACGTCTTTCAGCAACATCAAAAACATCACAGGCGGCGGCTGGGTAACACCGTGGTTGCAAGACCCGACAACGGCGGCCATTATTTACGCAGGCGGTACAAACGTTGAAAAAAGCGGCAATAGCGGCACTGCTTGGACAACAATTTCGGCTTTTACAGGCGTCGGAACACTCATTGACTTGGATGTGGCCAAAACCAATTCGCAAAATATCTTGGCCGCAAGCGCGACAAAATTAATGAAAACCATCAACGGCGGCACGGCTTGGACGGACATCACAACAGGCTTACCCACAGGAACGGCCATTCAAAGCGTCCGTTTTGACCCTTCAAACGCCTTAAAAATATACGTCGCTTTGGCGAGTTACACAGGTAATGCCACATTTTGCTCAACTGATGGTGGCGCAACTTGGGTCAATATTTCAACGGGTTTGCCGCTTGTTCCCGCCAATTGTTTTGCAACGCAATCGAACGGCGACGTGTATTGCGGAACCGATATTGGCGTTTATCTTCGTGCATCAGGCGCAACAACTTGGACAGCTTTTTCAACGGGAATGCCTGGCGTTCCTGTCAATGACCTTGATATTTTTGCACCAACGGGCAAATTACGCGCTGCTACTTATGGCCGTGGTATTTGGGAATCGCCGCTAAACGCCTTCAACACGGCCCCCTCAGTATCCATCACTTCACCTGCCAATAATGCGACGTTCAACGTCGGTTCAAGCATCACGATTAACGCCACGGCAGCCGACGCCGACGGCACAATCAGCAGCGTTGCGTTCTACAACGGTGCAACTTTATTGGCAACTGCCACAGCCGCGCCTTACACTTATACGTGGGTATCGCCTGCGGTCGGCAGCTATGCTTTGACAGCAAGAGCGACGGATAACGGCAATGCAGTAACCACTTCGGCCATCGTCAATGTCTCAGTAGCGGTTCAACTTGATGCAGGTATTTCGGCGATTACGACGCAAAACGGTACGGTAGGAACGGCGAGTGTCGCGCCTAACGTGACAATTAGAAACTACGGAACGACGACTTTGACAGCAACGCCCATCTCTTACAAAGTAGATAACAATGCTTTCGCAACCTTTAACTGGACAGGCAGCTTGGCGGCGGGTGCTACGGCGGCGGTGACTTTGCCTTCGGTTACGAGCTATACAGTTGGCGCGCACACGTTTACGGCGCAAACGGGAACGGTGAATGGCAGTGCGGACGGCAACGCGGCAAACAATGCGTTTACGTCGAATTTTACATATACTATTAGTACGTGTACCAATGACAACGAAACGGCAAATAATTCGGCCACAAAGGCGGTTGTTTTGACGGTCAACACGGCTAAAAATTCTCAAATTGGGTCAAGTACTGACGTAGATTACTACAAATTTACGACAACAGCCGCCGCCCCAAAAGTGAAAATAACGCTTTCAAACTTACCTGCGGACTACGATTTAGATTTTTATTCGGCCACAACGGCAGGAGCAATAAGCACTAAAATTGCGACGAGTGCCACTATCGGTACAACGACTGAAACCATCGTTTACAACACCCAAACGACGGCAAAAACCTATTTTATCCGCGTTTATGGCTACGGTGGCGCGTTTTCGACAACTGCTTGCTACAATCTTTTGGTGCAAACGGGTAGCCTGAATTTCATCAAAAACAACAACGGTTTTAATGCACCAACGGGCAAAATCAGCAATGACGTTGTTTTGATGGAGCAATTGTCATTGTTCCCAAATCCTGCACATGATGAAGTCAATGCGCGGTTTATCGCTACAAAAACGGGAACTTACGATGTCAATCTATACGATGCAACGGGCAAGGCTCTGTTGATGCAAAAAACGCAATTCAACGAAGGTGAAAATACGGTGTCTTTTGATGTGATGTCGTTGCCACGTGGTTTGTACATCGTCAAGGTGAGCAATGGCGAGGAATCATTTTCGCAGAAAGTGATTATTGAATAAGCAAGACTTTTTAACGCACAACATACCCCCTCAGTATTTTCATTAAAATAGGCATCATCCCGAACTTCCTAACAAAGAAAGTTCGGGATTTTTTTAAGTGGCTCGACAAAATCATTTAGCACAAAACTTGACGCGGGTTTGAAACCCAGCAATTTCTAATGTAAGATAAATACGTTCTTTGACATATTTTTTATTCTAATTGTACTTCAAATAATTGCGCCATTACGATGTATAGGTGCTTAAAT
>JAYSRS010000079.1:0-6416 GCA_043720935.1 Saprospiraceae bacterium | reverse complement strand
TTTTTCTTTCAAAAATACGTTCGCTCCATGAAAATTCCTTGAAGGGCGTCTTTCGAGCGTAGCGAGAAACAGCCCGTGAAATACGCTTTTATTTATTTCACATTCCAAAGGTATTCACGGCCTGTAAAATTGGAAATTTTCTTAAATAGATTGAAATCACTGTCTAGCATATTGGGGTCATACTTTTCAGGTACTAAAACCATAAATTCAGCACTCAACATACCGCCATTTGACTTCCTTATAATCAGACGGACGAGCATAGCCGTATTTATTTTAGGGTCAAATGTGTCTCCTATCTTGCCACTTGACGAAGCCAGTACACCATTATTTGCAAATTTAACAGGAATTTCCCACAAAGTTGCACATGTTTTACTGTGCTTGATAGCATTGTCCCAATCAGGGGTAAAATTCAATGCATTGAATCGAGCATCTGATTTGCTTGCATCAATTTTAGCTTTGCGAACTTCGTTTAGCAAAGCGTCATAAAAGCTACGCACCTCGTCCTCAACATTGTTCTTTGCGACCAGCAAATCTTGAGAATCTTGTTGTTCTTGCCTACAATTAACAAAGAAAAAAATACAAAAAATAACAGCAAATAATGAGTAAGTTTCTTTGCTAAGAACTAAAAAATGATTTAATTTTTTCATTTTTTTAAGATTTAAAAGTGAATGAATGAATTGCTAATTTTATAATTTATTGTTATACTTTTTATAAAAGTTATAACATTTGATTAAGAACAAAATTAGCTTGGAACATGCTATTTTACCTAATAAAACAGCGGCAATAAACGGCAGTCGTCGGCAGCAAACGGAAGTAAACGGAAGATAAAGACAAAGCCCATTCGTGAAGCTCAGAAGGCAGCTTAGGCGGAATACCTAATTTGTAGAAGATTTGCCCTAAATCGCCTTCAGTAAGGACTCTGTTTTTAATACAAACATTGTGTGCATGGTAACGGTCACGCATAGCACGTAAACTAACGTTGTACCATACTGCAAGGGTTTCTTTATCGGGTTGTTTAGTTACAGAAACTACATCTTCTGTAACTTCGGGTTTAATGCGTTTTTCAAACATATTCATATCATTTAGAATTTTAGAACGTCAACAAAGAATGAGTTTAGAATCGTTTTTAGTGAATATCACGTGATATGTTGCCATTTTCAACTTGTGTTTGAAGAAAATAAAGCAATGAAAAAAACCGTTTTATGCCCTGCAATTGGCATAAAAGTCGTAAATTTATGTGATGTAGTTAGGAAAATTACAACGTCTTGAAACGGGCGGAACTAATGCGTTTATAAACATATCGTGTTTTACGGGGAAAGTGTTGGTTATTTGAAAAGATATTTGTGGGTGTAATTTCTGCTGTAGAAGTAATGTAAGATTTGATTGGTGAAATACCCTAAAAAGGGTATTAACTAAATTTAATTGCACATGTTTTGGAAATTTAGACCCCCTCAGTACCTCATTAAATAAATTTCTGTAATTGAAGTAAGAAAAAGAATTAGATAATCCAAATATTTTTAATTAAATTTAGTTGCAGGAATTTATTTAATGAGGTGCTGAGGGGGGGCTTTTTTCAATCTTTGCCACAAATCTGCTCAATTTTTTAACTTTTCTAATGTTTTTCCTTAAATTTCTATTGATTAAAGGCGAATGCCCACACTTTTCTTAAATTAGCTTCCTACGTTTTCTCTTAAATTTTGGCTTCTTTTGTTATTTTATTTCCTACTTTCTGTTGATTGCCGAGAACGGTTGCGCTCACGACGTGCCGCCGCGTTGGGCTTTTGTGCGTGGGCTTTTGCGGCGGCATGTGCGTGAGCGCGGTGTTCGACGATGCGTTTTTTTTATTTTTTTTATTTTTTGTAGTCGTATAAACAGTTTTTTTTATTTTTAGTCGTCGCTCATTTCAAAACAGTTTTAATAATGCGGCAAAGTCTTTTCTATGTTTTTCTTTAGCTTGATACAAAGTTATACTAAAAAAGCCTTAAAACCAAGTGTTTTAAGGCTTTTTTTAGCATTTATTACTGAGGGGTACTTTATAATTTCTGAATCTTTCGCGTCACTTCTAAGCCGTTTTCTGTTTTTAGTTTAACAAAATAAGTGCCTTGTGGCTGATTAGATAAATCAAGAAGCATTTTTTGTCCGCTAAAATTTTGCTGTGAAATGGCTTGACCAATGATGTTGAAGATTGTCACTTTCGCATTGTTTAGCCTTATATTATCTGCCAATTCAAGCGTAAAATGGCTTTGTGTTGGATTGGGATAAATAGACATTTTAAATCCCTTATTTATATCAGGAACACTAACCCGCGTAACATTAATTGGTTTGCAAATTGAATCTTTACAACCTGTTCCATTTGTCAACCAAAGGCAAATCGTGTAAACCCCATTTGTCGTATAATTACCGATTGGATTTTTGAGATTGGACGTTGTGCCATTGCCTAAATCCCAACGGTAAACTGTCGTATTATTCGTATCTATTGAAAGACTTAAAAACTGCGATTTTCCACCTTGAACATTGAAACCAAAATCAGCTTTTGGACGCGGATTAAACGTGACGCTAATAGCGGTATTTCCGAAACATCCGCTTGCATTAATCGCTGTTACGCTGTAATTACCAGTCTCTGTTACTTTGGTAAAGGCAGTTGTTTGCCCATTCGACCAAGCATAAGTATTGAATCCACTTGCTACTGAAAGCAAAATTGTGTCTCCTTTACAAGCCGTTGTGTTACCAGAAATGGTCAAATTGACGACTTCTCCTTGATTTGTGAGGTCGCGTGTGGTTTGGGCTTCGCAACCGTTGGCATCTTTTACTCTGATTGTGTAAGTCCCTGCTGCTAAATTGTTAAACACCTTACTATTTTGGAAAACACCCGAACCCAAAGCGTATTGATACGGTGCTGTGCCTGTCGTTGGTTGTATAGCTGAAATACTGCCGTTTGAAAGCCGACAAGTCGTATTTACCACCGTTGAATTAACGCCTGTAAATGCGGCACAAAGATTTAAACCACCATTATAAGCAACGCAGATTCTACCTTCCCCCGATACATAAGGATAATCCAAATCGCCATCATTATCCATATCACCAAATCTTTCTATCCAACTGCGTGATGTGAAAGCGCGAGCATCATTGACTAATGTGAAATTGCCATTGCCATCATTTAGGCGTTTGCCTTGACCGATGTGATGCCAACTTGTTCCGTTGTATCGGTTAAATTCCAAAATGTCTATTGTGCCGTTTCCATCTATATCTCCCGCAATGCCTTGAAATTGCTGGGTTGATACAGTTCTTGGATTTGTAGGAAAAACGCTTGAATTGCCGTTTCCTAAGAACAAACGTGTTCCATTTTGAGATGAACCCGTGAGAAAATCAATTTTTCCATCGCTGTTGTAGTCGTTCACTAACATCGCTGATTCGTCGGTGCTTAATACGCCCGAATCTGTACCCAGCGATAAATTTCCCAAACCGTCATTTTTGTAAATCAATACTTTGCGCGTACTGCCAAATGCAGAAGCTGTACTAACTATAACATCCATATCGCCGTCATTATCCCAATCTCCGATGCCGCCGATACCACCAAAAGCGGCGTATTGAAAACGTTGACCTTGTGTAAAACGCCCCGTACCATCATTCACTAAAATGTCTATGTAATTGCTAGGAATGACTGAATAACCGCTAATTGCCACGATGTCTAAATCACCGTCACCATCAAAATCAGCATAAGTGGCATTGTTACAATAAACAGAAACATTGTAAGCTGTTGGTGTTGTAAAGCCGCCACTGCCATTATTTAGCCAAACCATAACTTGCGAAGGCACATTATGAGAAATCAATAAATCGGGATAACCATCATTGTTAAAATCGGCGGTTGTGCGTAAGCCTGAATAAGAACTACTACTTTGATAAGTCACAGGGGCGGCAAAGGTTCTCGATGCGGTTTGTAAATACACATCAATTTTAGTAGCATTGCCGTTGCCATCATGTCGGTAAATGATGTCGTCGAGACCATTTTTATCTAAATCGGCAAGATGAATGTCGCCTGTTTCGTTTTCAACGCTACTAAATCTTGGGGTACTAAGCGTATCAAAAACGGCGGTTGTTGGATTGGTAACGGGCGTAATTTTGCGTGAAACAAAATTAGGAATCGCTGTTCCTGTTGCTGATAAAACACCTTTTACTGTAATGTCAATTTGTTCACCCGCTTTGAAAGGTGTTGTAGGCGTAAAGGTTAGAGACGCACCATTTACACTTGTTGCACCTGTTTTTAAGCCTGTTTCAATACCCCAAACGCGGATATTATTCGCAGAAACAGTGCCGAGAGATTGTGAGAAATTGAGGATAACTCTATCTCTATTCACAATGGTTGTCGGTATATTAGAGCCGCCGCCTTGCGAAACAGTGATATTTCGGGTTGTTGTGTTCGTTCCACAAGCGGTTGTTATGGTCAATGTAACGGTAAATGTTCCGCTTTGCGTGTAAAGATGCGCTGGATTTGCTTCTATACTGAGGGGGGTATTGTCGCCAAAATTCCATGAATAGGTTGCGCCTATCGTGTTGGTTGAAGTGTTTGAAAAAACGACATTCAAATTGTTTACGGCATTTGTAAAACCAGCAAAAGGCGGCAAACAGCCTTGCGAAACAGTAACATTCCGTGTTGTTGTATTTGTACCACAAGCGGTTGTTATGGTCAATGTAACGGTAAATGACCCACCTTGCGCGTAAAGATGCGTTGGATTTGCTTCTGTACTGAGGGGGGTGTTGTCGCCAAAATTCCATGAATAGGTTGCGCCTGTCGTATTGGTTGAAGTGTTTGAAAAAATTACATTCAAATTGTTTGCAACATTTGTAAAACTTGCAACGGGCGGCAAACAGGCTTGCGAAACGGTGATATTTCGGGTTGTTGTGTGCGTTCCACAAGCGGTTGTTATGGTCAATGTAACGGTAAATGACCCGCCTTGCGTGTAATTATGCGTTGGATTGGCTTGGGTACTGAGGGGGGTGTTGTCGCCAAAATTCCATGAATAGGTTGCGCCTGTTGTGTTGGTTGAAGTGTTTGAAAAAACGACATTCAAATTGTTTGCAACATTTGTAAAACTTGCAACGGGCGGCAAACCTGTATTTTCAATCCGTTGTGAAGTTGAAGTAGTCGTACAGTTAGTAGCATCTTTGACTGTTATGGTGTAATTACCTACTGCCAAATTGTTAAAGACATTACTTGGTTGAAAGTTTATCCCGTCTTTGGAATATTGCAAACCGCTACCAACTGCCACAACTGTCAAACGACCGTTTGCATTGCCGCAAGTCGCACTTTGAGGTGTTACGCTTGTGATACTCAATGTACTCCCTGCATTTTGAATCGTAATAGGCGCGGCGGTTGCCGTACAATTAGCCGCATCTTTAACAGTAATTGTATAAGTTCCTGCGGCTAAGTTGTTGAAGACATTGCTTGGTTGAAAGGTTGTGCCGTCTTTGGAATATTGTAAGCCGTTTCCTGTTGCGGTTACTGTGAGGCTGCCGTTTGTGTTGCCACACGTCGCATCTTGCTTTGATACTGAGGGGGTCGCTAAGGCACACGCACCTGTGACGACGTAACTTGTTCGGTTGCCCAAAGCGTCATACGAGTAGGTGATGATGATGCCATTGCTGTAAGTGGCACGGTCAAGCCTGTGCAAGTCGTCGTAACGATACGTGGCGGTGATGCTTTGGCTTTGTGCAGTGGACATAAAAGACAGCATCAAAAACAATATAGAAATAATATTTTTCATTATTCAATTAGTTTAAAAAATGTGAAAAGGCTGTTTTATACGCCTCTAATTTGCTTTTTTGTTGAAAAACGTTAATTTTGCAAATAGAAAATCTGAATGGTTTTTATAAGTGAATTTCATTTTAAAAATAATAAAATTATCCAATGGAAAAAATAACGAGCCTTTCGCAATTAGATACCAACGGAGTTTATAGCTACGCCGATTATTTAACTTGGCAATTTGAACAAGCCGTTGAAATTATTAAAGGCAAGTTAATGCCTATGGCTGCCCCTAATCGCAAACATCAGCGTATTTCGTGGCAATTAAGCGGGGCTTTTTTCAGCACTTTGAAAGGGTATCAATGTCAGGCTTATGCTGCCCCTTTTGATGTCCGCTTATACGACCGAAAAAAATCACTTAAAGCCAATCAACATGTTTTTACCGTCGTTCAACCCGATTTATGCGTCGTTTGCGATTTGACTAAGTTAGATGATAAAGGCTGTATTGGCGCACCCGATTTAATCATTGAAATCTTATCGCCCGGCAATTCAAAAAAAGAAATGAGAACGAAAAAGGATTTGTACGAAGAATCAGGCGTTAGGGAATATTGGGTCATTGATGCCACACACGAAAACTTAATACAATATGTTCTGCAACCTAATAACGCCTATTCAC
>JAYSRS010000078.1:0-2297 GCA_043720935.1 Saprospiraceae bacterium | reverse complement strand
AACCGCTAAACGTGCTGTTTTGCGGTTACACCGCATGGTAAAAGTCGTTGTTGCGTTGAGCATTACCGAGATTTTGCAGCTACGCCGCATTTAGAATAGGGCTTATCAATACTCAACTCTAAAAGATTTTGTACATATTCTATAACTACTTAACGCTCGACTTTAAAAAAGTCAGCAAGTTTGTAAAACGTTAAAAATCAATTACTTACAATAAAAAAAATGTCTAAAATTTTGATTTTTTACAAAAATCGGCAAATAAACGTTTAATTTTTTTTAAAATAAATACAAAACACTTGGAGATTTGAAAAACAAACCTACTTTTGCACCCGCAAGCGCAAATGAGCGCGTTTAGTAATTGAAAAACGGAGGTGTGGCAGAGCGGTTGATTGCATCAGTCTTGAAAACTGACGTACTTGAAAGGGTACCCGGGGTTCGAATCCCTGCGCCTCCGCCCTTTTTTCAGATGGAGATTGTAGCTCAGTTGGTTAGAGCATCGGATTGTGATTCCGAAGGTCGCGGGTTCGAGACCCGTCATTCTCCCAGCTTCCAAAAGCTATCCTAAACGGGGTTCAGTGGTTATCACTGAATCCCGTTTTGTGTTTTAGCCATAAAATAACTCAATAGTATGGAACTCAATCAATTAAAGAAAATTTATTTCGTCGGCATTGGCGGCATCGGAATGTCGGCATTGGCGCGTTATTTCATCGGTCGTGGCGTTGACGTGCATGGTTATGACAAAACCGAAACCGTTTTGACGCAAGCACTCGCCGCCGAAGGCATGATTGTGCATTACACCGACGACGTGTCGCGGATTCCCGAAGGCGTTGATTTGGCAATTTATACGCCCGCCGTCAAGCAATTGGCCGAACTCGACGAATTGAAACGCCGCAACGTGCCGATTCTCAAACGGTCAGAAGTTTTAGGCTTGATTTCTCGCGGTATGAAGTGCATTGGCGTTGCGGGAACGCACGGCAAAACGACGACTTCAAGTTTGCTTACGCATATATTACGTACAGGCAAAGTGGATGCAACGGCGTTTCTCGGGGGCATTTCGCTGTCGTTAGGGTCTAATTTCGTTCAGGGAAAATCGAAATGGGTGATTATCGAAGCAGATGAATTTGACCGTTCTTTCCTTCAATTATCGCCTCAAATGGCCATTATTACGGCAGCAGACCCTGACCATCTCGACATTTACGGCGACGAAAAATCGTTCCGCGAAGCCTTTGGTTTGTTTCAATGGCGGATTAAAAAGAAAGGAATTTGTTTTACTAATGTCGGCGTCAAGGTCTTGAAACCGCGTGGTTTATGGGTAAGTCCTGCGGCTGAAAAGGAATTTAATTGGGGACAATTTGAAGAAACGACCTACGGCATCGGAAAAGGAAAATACAAAGCCAATAAAGTACGCGTCGAAAATGGTTTTTTTGTTTTTGATTACAAAAGTCCTGTGGGAGAAATTTTGAATATCAAAACGACTTTGCCAGGCGAACACAACGTTGAAAACGCCGTTGCCGCCATCGCTGTTGCGCAACACATTGGCGTATCGCCCGAAGCGATTAAACTGGCTTTGGCCACTTTCAAAGGCATTCGGCGGCGTTTTGAACTCATCTATCGCAATGATAATCAAGGTGTTACGTTTATTGATGATTATGCACATCATCCGACAGAACTAGCGGCGGCAATCAAAGCAGCGCGAACTTTATTTCCAACACGGCGATTAATCGGCATTTTTCAACCGCATTTGTTCACCCGTACCCGCGACTTTCAAGACGGTTTTGCGACAGCTCTGGACAGTCTCGACGAACCAATTTTGATGGATATTTATCCTGCCCGTGAACTCCCGATTGAAGGCATCACATCCGATATGTTGCTTGAAAAAATGGCTAATCCGCATAAAAGACGCGCCACAAAGGAAAATTTGCTCGATATACTGAGGGGGGTACTTGGCGACGCTGACTTGGAAAATACGACGATTTTAACCCTCGGTGCGGGTGATATTGACACGTTTGTTAAGCCAATTGGTGAAATGGTAAAACAGATGACTGATTAAAATCTTAGTACATGACCAAAAAGGCTTTTTGCTCGCTTCGCTCGCAAAAAGGCATTCATTCTCGCTTAGTTTCAACGTTCTCAACAAGCCTCAAAACGGTCTGTTGAGAACGTTTTGTTTATAAAATCTATCTCTTTTGTAGTAAAATTACTATTTAAATTGTAGTTATTAAAATGCCCCTAATCTGTTGATACTCAACTTTATATGTTGAGTATTTTCTGCAAAAGGTCATCCATTTGTTTTTCTTTAA
>JAYSRS010000077.1:0-6418 GCA_043720935.1 Saprospiraceae bacterium | reverse complement strand
TTTTGTTGAAAAATCGAAGATTTTTCAACAAAAAAACAACGTTGCCCCAATAGATTTTCGCCGTCGCCGTAGGCGGCACATATTAAATTGCAACTAATAATTTCAATTAATAAAAAAAATCATGCGTTTAGACAATAAAATAGCCATCATCACAGGCGGTGCGCGGGGCATTGGCAAAGCCGCCGCCGAAGTATTCACGAAAGCAGGCGCGACCGTTATCATTTGGGATATGCTCGACGAAGGCGAAAAAACCGCCGCCGACCTCCGCGACATTGGCTACAAGGCCGATTTCATGAAAATTAGTGTCACCGACGTTCCCGCGCTTGAATTAGCGGCGCAAACGATTGTGGCACAATACGGAAAAATTGACATTTTGATAAACAATGCAGGAATTACTCGCGACAAATCGTTTATGAAAATGAGCCACACCGATTGGCAACAAGTCATTGACGTCAATCTGACGGGCGTTTTCAACTGCACCAAAGCCGTTACGCCGTACATGGTGGCGCGCAATTACGGACGTATTATCTGTACATCTTCGATTGTCGGCATTCATGGCGCGTTTGGCCAAACGAATTATGCGGCTGCAAAGGCGGGTTTGATAGCAATGTGCCGCACATGGGCGAAAGAATTAGGGCCAAAAGGCATCACCGCAAACGCCGTTGCTCCCGGGTTTATCTTGACCGATATGACCGACGCGATTCCTGTGGACATTAGAAATGAACAAATCAAAGCCATTCCCGCCCGTCGCGCAGGTGTTCCCGAAGACATTGCTTATACGTACTTGTTTTTAGCTTCTGATGAAGCGTCATACATCAATGGACAAGTGATTGGCGTGAATGGCGGCGTTGCACTTTGAAAAAAGAGGCCCCTCAGTAAAAAGCCTTGAAAATGTCCATTTTCAAGGCTTTTTGTATTTTAATTGGTTGAACCAAAGCTAAATTTGTAAAATACGGTTATGTTTGTTCCTAATTTTCGACTAATTTAAAATAAAAATAATAAATGATTGACTCAATTTCTATTGAAAATTTTAGATGTTTTGAACACCTTAAAATCAAAGGTTTTAAAAGCATTAACTTGATTGGTGGACAAAACAATTCAGGGAAAACGGCTCTTTTGGAGGCGTTGCTTTTGGCGTTTTCACCTTCCCTAAGAGATATTAATGTATTGAGACAGCTTCGTAATGAAAATGGTAACCTAATAAAAAATGCCAATCGTAGGGTTTGGAATCATTTTTTTTATAACCAAGATAAATCTCAAACAATAAAAATAGTATCAAGTTCTATTGATGAACAATCTTCAAATATTGAATTATCATGTATTAGTGATATGTCAGTTATCATAAAAAAATTAGGTAATGACAAGGAGAGAATATCAGATAGAATCTCAGAATTACTATCAAGCAAATATTCAGATACTATTTCACTCAATATAAAAGGGAATATTAAGCAATTTTTTTTCGATTACTACCTTTTCCCAGATAGTGAACTAAGTGATATAGGCGCAATGGGCAAAACAATGAAACACTCCGAATTACCCTCTTTTTTACATTCCTCAGCAAGAATAGATGACACTGGTTTAGCAGGTCTTTACAGTAGAGCAAAAGAAAATAAAAAAATTAAAATATTAAATGAGATTCTAAATATTTTAGACAATAGAATCATTGGTTCTGAAATAGATGCTCCTGCTGGAGAGCCTGTTATTAATTTGCTATTAAATGACGAACAATCATTCCCATTAGCCATGTTTGGCGATGCTGTTCGCAAGATTACAGAACTGATTTTAGTGCTTTTGAATACGTCTAATAAATTTATTTTAATTGATGAAATCGAAAACGGTATTCATTTCACAAAACATAGAGAATTGTGGACAAAACTTTTTCAAATTGTGGGTAATGATATGCAAATCTTTGCAACATCGCATAGTTTTGAAATGATAAAAGCATTTAATGATGTAGCGCATCAAACGGAATTTGAAGATAAGGCCATGTATTTTGAAATGGCTAGAACCCAAAAAACGCACCGATTGATAACAAATCCAATGGATATGGATATGTTAAAATACAAAATATCTTATGATAGAACTTTTAGAGGAGAATAAATCATGACAAATACCCATATAATAGTTGAAGCAGATGGCGACAAATGTACTTTTGAGGCCATCATCCGTCATATAAAATTACAGGATAAACTATCCGTCGAGGCAACACCTGATATTGATTGGACAACAATATCTAAGGAAGGCTATCCGTCCTCTTCTTTGATAAAAGGGCTAAAAGATTTGTTGAGCGATATTAGAAGTGAAAAATATGATAAAATAGCTATTGTAAGAGATATGGATTTGGATAGTAAAGCAGATATGCTTGCACTTGTCAATCATGCCTTGGCAGCAGCTTTTTCCAACGACGCAACAATCCAAGTTATTGAAGATGTGAATACGCTTGTCCCCTTTACTTTTACTCAATACCATACAGAAACACCTGTAACTGTCCAATTTGCTTGCTATTTTGTGCATAAAATAAACGAAAAAGGCAGCGCACAAGGTGAAATGGAAGATATTTTAAAAGCCATAAAAGCCAAACCTTCGCCTATTGCAGATTGTGTAGATAAGCATTTGCCCGAGTGTTTGGACATAAGCAAAGAGAATCGTTTGACAGAAAAACAGTTGGTAAAATTATGGATTAATAACTATCAACGATACGATACATTGACCCAAAAATTACGTAAAGATGGAAAACAAACAACAACAAAATACATCATGGAAAACAGAGCTGATATTTATGACTTCGATAAAGACCTGCCCGAATTCAACGAACTTAAAGCGTTTTTAAAAATGATGAGTGAATAATTGTTAAAAAAGAGACCCCTCAGTATAAAGCCTTGAAAATGTCTATTTTCAAGGCTTTTTGCATTTTAATTGGTTGAATCAACGTTAAATTTGTAAAAGACGGTTATGTTTACGCTTAATTTTTCAAAAATAAAATCAGACAATGATTACTAAAATAGAAGTAGATGGTTTTAAATCTTTAAAGAATTTTGAACTAGACTTGCATGAAGGTTTAAATATTTTGGTCGGCCCAAATGGGTCGGGCAAGACGAATATTGTGTTGTTTTTTGAGTTTTTATCGAAGTTGGTCACGATGCCCGTTGGCGATGCGTTGACTAAAATGGGCAGTTTTGGTTTTATTTTTCAGAAAACAGAAAAGGGATATGTTGATTCGATTAAAGTGAAAATAACGGGAGAAAGACGGGCTAAAAATATTGAAGACAATTACACTTATAATTATTCATTTGAGTTAAAAACATCTGACGACAATGAAAGTGTTAATTATAAATATCAAACATTAACGATTACTAAAGATGTTCAAACATTAACCTTCAATAATCCTCAAGGCGAATTACACGTTAATATAGGCACAGAACCACCTGATGAGTTATGGAGAGAACGACTTTATAAGCATCTTATGGCATTAAAAACGACGCTTTCTCAAGATTCTTTAATTAGAATATACAATTCATTTTTTAAAGAGTATTTTCCAACTATTTTAACAGATTTAAGAGACGGTGAAACCTTCAATATCGTTCCTAATCGAATGAGGGAACAGGAAAGTGCGATTAGTTTGAAAGGTATTCAAAGCGACGGTTATGGCTTGGCTAAAACCTTGTTTGAAATGCAACGCGGCAACGGCAATAACTCAAATTACAATGCCCGTAATTTTCAAAAAGCCATTGCTTATTTAAAATTGGCAAACACGGCTATTCATGATTTAGTGATTGAAAAAGACGATTTTGACAACAAATTAGTGCCGAAAGTCTTTATCAAGTCAAACGAAAAGGCATCTATTTTACCAATGACTTTTTTGTCGGATGGTACATTGAAATGGTTGACATTAGTAACGGCGGTCTTGACTTCTGACCATCTTTTCTGCATTGAAGAACCCGAAAACTACCTGCACCCGTGGATGCAAGCGGAAATGTGTAGGCTCATGCGGGAGCATTTGGAGATAAAAACAGAACCTTCATTTATCCTCATGACGACACACAGTGAAACACTTTTGAACGCTGCAAAACCCGAAGAAGTTATTGTTATTTCGATGAAAAACGGCGAGACGCGCGCGCAACGCGTTGAAAATCCCGATTTATTACGAGAAATTATTTCTGATTCGGGCTTCGGATTGGGTCATTTATATTTAACTAATTCTTTAAGCGACTAATGAATCCAGCCTTTATCGTTGACGGTTTTACGGAACAAACCATTATCCAACAACTCTGCCCTCAACGACCGATTAAGCGGTGTATCAATGGAAAAGATGTGTCACTAAAAAGAATGGCGGCAGAAATTGTAACGATTATTCGCGTGTTGAATAATCGAAACTATCCAATTGTCATTTTGACTGACCGCGAAAAACGAGCCGATGCGTTTTTAACCGTTGCGGCTGAATTGAAGCGTGAAATAGTTGAACAATTGGCATCAAAAAGTATGACTGCTGATATTCGCATAGGTGTTGCCGACCAAATGATTGAAAATTGGCTATTAGCCGATGCCGATGCGTTAGGCAATCCTTCGGAAATACCTTCTGAAACAGACGGCCTTGGCGGCAAGGGCTTAATGCGGAAAATAATGCCGACATATAGCGAAACTGTTGATGGCCCAGTGTTATTTTTAAAAGCTAACGCATCCAAAATGTATGAAAACTCACCTAGTTTCAAGCATTTTGTGAACCAATTAGAAGATTTAGAGTGTCCGTACTTGAATTTTTATAAAAAAGAGACCCCCTCAGTAAAACTTAATTCTAATGTCTAAAAACACCGTTATCCACACCCTTGATTTAAAATTCTTAGGTCAAGACGATACCATCGCCGCCTTTCTGATTGTGGCCGACGGCGAAGTTGCCCTCGTTGAATCGGGGCCGCATTCTACTTTTGAATGCCTTAAAACGGAGGTCAATCGCTTAGGTTATAACTTAAAAGACATTAAAAAGGTCTTTTTGACACATATTCACTTCGACCACGCAGGCGCAGCTTGGGCTTTGGCAGAGCTTGGTGCAACGATTTATGTCCATCCTTTTGGCGAAAAACACATCATTGACCCGTCGAAACTCTACAATTCGGCCAAAATGATTTATGGCGATAAAATGGATTACCTGTGGGGAAAAATGGAAAGCATTGACCCCGCACGTATCCACGCAACTGCACAAGGCGAGCGGATTCCCTTCGGCAAAGGCGAGATGATAGCGTGGCATACGCCTGGTCATGCGGTGCATCACATTGTTTGGCAATTTGGCGACGACCTCTTTGCGGGTGATGTGGCGGGTTGTAAAATCAACGGCGGAATCGTTGTGCCGCCTTGTCCGCCGCCTGATATTGATATTGAGGCGTGGATTGAGTCATTAAATTTAATAAAAAAACTAGGTGTAAAACGTTTATACTTAACGCATTTTGGCGTTATCACGACCGTTTCAAAACATTTGAATCAATTGGAAAAACGCCTCCTTCGTTGGTCAAATTGGATGAAACCACATTACGAAAAAGGCGAAACGAACGCCGATGTTACCCCTCAGTACCAAGCCTTTGTGAACAAAGAATTGACCCGTTATGGCATCGTCGGCAAGCAACTCGCGCAATATGAATCGGCGAATCCTGCGTGGATGAGCGTTGCGGGATTGATGCGGTATTGGCATAAGAAATTAGGCAAAAACTGAATTTTCTATTAGATGTGAAAAACGCGTTTTACTTTTGCGGCGAATTTTTTATCGAACATTTTAAAAAAACGTCTTTTCTAACCGAAAAGGCGCGCTAACAAGCAATTTCTTATGACTTTAGAACAAAATAACCACGAGTTGAAGCAAATTTTCAACGAAAAAGGGGAAGCATTGAGTCCATTATTGACGCACGGCGTTAAAAATTATTTGATTGACATTGACGGAACGGTTTGCGACGACGTGCCGAACGAAGAACCAGAACGTATGTCAACCGTTCTACCCTACCCCGACGCTTTGCGGATTTTGAACAAATGGTACGAAGATGGCCACATCATTTTCTTCTTCACATCGCGCACGGAAGCACACCGCGAAGTGACTGAAATTTGGTTAAACAAGCATGGTTTCAAATACCACGGCATTTTGTTCGGCAAACCACGCGGCGGCAATTACCATTGGATTGACAACCACATCGTGAAAGCAACCCGTTTCCGTGGTAAATTCACCGATTTGGTCGTCAAAACGCACGAAGTTGAAGTGTTTAATGACTAAGAATCAAAATTAGTGGAATTTTTCTTCGGAATCATCGGTTATTTATCGCAAAACAAAAAATAGTTGTAAATTCATTGATAATCAATTAGTTACAACTCGACGCGGGTTTCAAACTGGCTTGTTAAGTTAAAAAAAAATATTCCCCCTATTCTCTTTACTTTTATGGTT
>JAYSRS010000076.1:0-6421 GCA_043720935.1 Saprospiraceae bacterium | reverse complement strand
TTTAACTTCTTCGGAGTTGGGAAGCCATTTTTACATTTTCCATAGGTTGCACCTACGGTTATTCACATTCAAGCCCTATCAGGCTTGCGTAACATCAGTTAATTATTACCAAGATTTTGCAGCTACGCCGCAATAAGACACTTTTTATTATTTGCGACATAAAACCGATAATTCCGAAATCAAGTTAGCCTAACTATAATTCATGACAGAATTAAATCTAGCGTGTATTTTTAATTCTAAATTTTTAATTTTTAATTTTTAATTAAAATTACCGTCCCATCCAACCGCCGTCCACCGTCAAAATCGTTCCGTGTACGTAGTCGGATGCCTTTGACGCGAGGAAAACAGTTGCGCCTTTAAAATCATCTGTTTCGCCCCAACGACCTGCGGGAATGCGGTCTAAAATTGACTTGCTGCGTTCGGGGTCTTTGCGTAAAGCGTCGGTGTTGTCGGTCGCAATGTAGCCAGGGGCAATCGCGTTGACATTGACGCCTTTCGCCGCCCATTCATTCGCCAAAGCCTTGGTCAAACTGCCAATCGCGCCCTTGCTTGCGGCGTAACTCGGCACATTAATACCGCCTTGAAAAGTGAGCAACGACGCCGTAAAAATAATTTTGCCCGACCCCCTCAGTACCATCTCTTTTCCAAGTTCGCGGCTCAATAAAAACTGGGCATTGAGGTTGATTTCCAATACGTTATCCCAAAATTCATCGGGATGTTCTGCCGCAGGTGCGCGTTTAATTGTCCCTGCATTGTTCACCAAAATATCAATAACGGGATTGTTCGCTTTAACTGCTTTGATGAAATTATAGAGTGATTTGCGGTCGCTAAAATCAGCTTGATAGGCTTTAAATTTTCGCCCTGTTGCCAAAATTGCCTTTTCAATGTCGCTGTTTTCAAGTTCCAATGTCGCTGAAACGCCTAAAATATCCGCGCCAGCTTCAGCCAAAGCGATGGCCATCGCCATGCCGATGCCTTTTTTACAGCCTGTTACGAGGGCCGTTTTGCCTTCTAAATTAAATAAATTCATACGTTTTTTGCTTCTTTCTACTTGAAATTGATAAAATACTGAGGGGGTAGCAATTCATTTTCCCCATTTAGCCACCCATTTCGGATATTGTTTTTCTAACAAGTTTGCCGCCCAAGTACCGTACCACGCATAGCCCGTCCGTCTCTCATTCTCAACTTCGGCAAGCGTTGCTTTTTTTACACCATCGCGTCCGCAGAAATACGGTTTTCCTGTGTCTAAATCGTAAAAACGCGCCCAAATTGTCGCATTTGCATCTGCTACAAGTACGCGGTCTTTGCCCGATTTCTCTTTTGGGGTGTCAATATCTTCGGTTTTAAAACCTTTAATTTTATTCAATTCCAACCATTCCACGCCCGATTTTATGGCCAATTTCACGTCTTCCGAAGGGTTATCAACTGACATCAAAAACGCTAAAATGCCGACTGTTTCTTGACCACTCAATGAGGGCAATTCATAGGCCCGCGCTTTTGTTGGTTTGAAGGTTTTTAAGTCATGTTGCGCGCACCAAACGGTCAATTTTCCATTTTGACGAACCTGCAATTTTAATAGGCAATCAATACCCCGTTCAACGGCTTTTTTGGCAGGTTCAACCAATGATTTATCCACGGAATCGGCGTCTTTCTTGCCTTCGGCAACGTTTTTCAAGACCTCTAAAGCGTTTACCATAGCATTGTCATTAAGCGTAATGTGTTTGCGATAACCGCTTGTATCTGGATAAAATTGCGGAAAACCACCGTTTTCGTACTGCATTTTTAATAAATAGCGAATGCCATTTTCTGCTGATTTTAAATACTTTACGTTTAACGTTTTTTTATAAGCTGTCAATAAGTGCTTGATTTCTCGAGCTGTCGCATTGTTGTCAATTGTGGCGTCATTGCGGTTTGCATCGTCAATAACGGCTGCTCTATCGCCTTCACTTAACGGTTTTTTATAATCAATTTTCACATTGTCAACGGCCTTCGTCCAACCGCCGACCGACCGTTGATAAATCACCATTTTTTCAGCGATTGAATCGGTTTGGACGGTGCTGTTGTCGGTTGTTTTCGCTGTCTGTGCTGCCGTTTTACATTGAGTAAAAAGGCTTAAAAAAGCTATTGAAAAACCAATTATTTTGTTCATTTTTTCTTTCAAATTTAAAAAATACTGAGGGGGTAAATTTTCCCCCTCGGTAAACAATAGAATGTGTAATTATGAAAAAATCTTTATGCGTTTTGCAAATGAATTTGCAAATGAATTTGCAATGACAGGTGCGAATAAATTCGCAAATACATGAGTGTTAACGCCAACGCCCTTCAAAAACATTGTCGAGTGTCATTTTTTGCGCGTCTTCATCCGTCAAATTGTTCGCAAACCATTGGTAATCACCACTTTCTCTATGGCAATTGTTGTAAAAAACGCGGTGTTCCCATTGCAAAACGGTGTCTTTTCTGACTTTATAAATCGGGGCGTCGGCCATCTCTTTTGAGAATTGACAATTGATTAAAAAAAACTGTGCGTCGCGGTGAAAACGACCTAATTTATAGCCTTTGTCACCCGTGAATGTGCAGTTTTTCAAGACCGTTTTTGCCGATTTATTGCCCGTTCCATCGTGCCAAATTGCCGCATCCCTATTATGGCAAATAAACGTGCAATTTTCTGCCCAAGACCAGCCTCGCGGACAGTAAAAATCAACGCCGCCTTCCATCGTACAATTTTTGAATATGTACATCCCTTTATCCAAATCCCACGGGCTTACCGTATCGCCGCCCAAAGCCCTAAATGTGCAATTTTTAACCATCAATCGCGTACACGGCGGCATACAACGCAAGGCCATTTGATGCCCATCGCGACGCGTTGTTTTCTCTTTGCCTTTGCATAAAAACGTCGAATCGGCTGTTAAATCAAAGCCAAAATTGTTCAAAACGGTCAAATTTTCAAGCGTAATATCGTTTGCACGGATGTTTATCGTGGCCACGCCCCAGTCGTCGGGGTGTTCGCAACGGTACATATCGCGTGAAATAGATTGAATAATTTTCACTTCTGTTTCTGAAGACCCCCTCAGTATAATATTGTTTTTTTCGATAAAAATACGCTCGTTGTACGTCCCGTTTTTAATCAAAATCGTGTGTTTTACGGTCGAATCGAGTATCGAATTAGGCGTCGAATTTAAGCTATTTATCGCCGCTTGAATCGTCGTAAAATTGCCGCTTCCATCCGCCGCCACGGTGATGTCTTTATCTTCTTTTAATACCCAACTGATTGATATTAAAGCAATTAGAGAAAATATACGGGCTAATTTTATCATTCTAAAAAATTTTAATGGGCGATTTTTGAAGCCGTTTTTAATGTGAAATTTTCGATTGCGGCGTAGCTGCAAAACCTCGGTAATGTTTGATTCAACAGCGATTTTTAAGATGCGGTGTAACCGCTAAACGTGCTATTTTGCGGTTACACTGCATCTTAAAACTTACTGTTAGATTGAGTGTTACCGAGATTTTGCAGCTACGCCGCAATTAAGGAAACAATACAGTTGATAATTTTAAAATTTATAATCCGCTATCATCCAATCAATTATGGGTAAAGTATTGCCCGATGCGTCAAAATACGCGGCATTGTCCCAACTTGACCCCGTTCCCCAACGGTCTTTCATCGGCGACGTAATCCAAGCAGGTTCCCAGTACATAATGCCTGTGCCACCTGCCGTTATGACCGTCTGCGTGAGGTCTTTCATGTAGCGTATATGTTCAGTTTGATAAGTGCCATAAGTACCGACTGTTTTTGACAAAAGATTGTTGTAACTATCTGCATTTTGGCTCGTCCACGGGTACGCGGCTTCGACAATCATTACTTTTTTATTGTATTTTGTTTTCAAATTTTTGATAATCGTTCCTATCGCCTCCATTGTCGTAACAGTTGACCATTCAGCGTAATGTGATAAGCCGATGATGTCAAAATCGGATACACCGCCCACTGTAATCACGCTATTTGTCCACCAATCTGCATTTTGCAATTGGGCAACGTGAATGATGATTTGCGGTTTTACGGTCGAATTTTGCGAAAAATCGCGCACGGCTTTGATACCACTATTAACCAAATCCGCAAAATTTTTATAACTGTTACTGACGGGTTTTCCGAACGGGTGCATCATACCATTGTTATTTTCGTTGCCAATTTGTACCATTTCAGGCGTTAAATTCTTGCTTTTCAAGTAATTCAAGACCGCCAAAGTGTAATTGTAAACGGAATCTTTTGCTG
This sequence comes from Saprospiraceae bacterium, assembly GCA_043720935.1. Taxonomy (GTDB): domain Bacteria; phylum Bacteroidota; class Bacteroidia; order Chitinophagales; family Saprospiraceae; genus JAAFJT01. The sequence continues at coordinate 2,157 of JAYSRS010000076.1, read as the reverse complement.
CCGCCGCCGTCGCATTTTTCCACGCCGTCGGGACGTCTTGTTTCGCAGGGTCAGCCCAATCGTCGGAGTAATGAAAGTCCAAATTGATGACCATACCCGCCGCTTTTGTGCGTCTTATGGTCTTTTCAACGTCATACAAATCGCTGTACAATTTACCGTTTGACGTCGTTAATTTCCACGTCGGATTGTGCCAAAGCCTTACGCGAACGGTGTTTGTACCATGATTTTTGAAAATAACAAACGGGTCTTTAACCACATTTGAATCCTTATACACACCTCCCGCATCTTGAATTTCATTGACGTAGGACAAATCTGCACCCATGCTGAATTTATCCCAAGCGTAGCCCTTTGTTACAGGCGTTATCGGCTCAATAGGCATCGGTGTTACTGTTTTTTTACCGCAATTAACGGCGGTAAAAAGGAGCGTAAATAGAACAATTTGCTTTATTGTCAACATGAGTTTATTGATTTAATTACACATTTTATTTTACGTAAGTCTATAAAAAACAACGTTTTACTGTGTTTTTTATCTAGGTTTTTGTCTAGGCTTTTGTCATTCAGAAGGAATCTCTATTTTATATGTCGGGATACGCTATGACACACAAAATAGAGATTCCTTCTGAATGACAAAAAACAACACGTAAAAACAGCTTTTATACTGAGGGGTCTCTTTTTCATTCTCCGTACTTCGTTTTCAATTTAACAATCACGTTTTCTATGTCTTCGATTCTAGCAATTTTAGCAATCCATGCTTTTGGAATATCTGTATCGCCAAAAATCAAACCCGCTAATCCGCCCGTTACTGCCCCTGTTGTGTCGGTATCTTCGCCCAAATTTACGGCTTTCAAAACCGCTTCTTTATACGTTTTCGCAGTCATAACACACCAAATACTTGCTTCCAAAGTATGAATAACATAACCGCTACTCCTAATATTTTCACGTTTGAGCGCGGCCATATTGCCTTTCAAAATCAAGGCAAATTCCTTTCGTTCTCGCTCGTTCAATTGCAATTCATCAAATTTGTTTTTCAAAATCTCGTTTGCATTTGCGTAAGCCGTGGTTTTATCCTGACCTTCGTAAATCAAACGGGCAAATTCGAGGTAATAAAAACACGACAAAATTGACCGAATATGCCCATGAGTGATTGAAGATACTTTACTTACAATATCAAATCTTTCTTTATCTGTTTTGTTTTTGATGAAAAAAAGCAAGGGCATAATCCGCATCAAAGAGCCATTTCCGTTTGAAAAATCATCCAATCCACCTGCGACTTCGGCCCTCATACCCCGTTTTATCGAATAAATTGCTTCTCTTGTGGCGTTGCCAACGTCAAAAACGTGTCCTCGCGGTGTCCAACGATTAAAAAAAAGCCAATCGGTAAAACTTTCGCCAATTTTTTCCAAATCATAATTGTCGCCCAACACATCTGCCAAACACAAAGCCAACGAGCTGTCATCCGACCACGTACCTTCGGGCAAGTTATACGTGCCAAAACCAATCATATCGGTAACGGGTTTTTTGCTAATTGCTTCCCGACTTTTGAACTCGACAGGCACACCCAAAGCGTCGCCAACGACCAAGCCTAACAAAGCACTTCTTTCAAAATTTTTCATTAAAACCTTGTTTTTATCAAAAAAACACTAATTTTGTCAAAAATATAAAACGATGTTGATAAAAGTTATAGCAGTAAAACCACTTGCCAATTACCATATCTGGCTAAAATTTAGCGACGATACTGAGGGGGTCGCTGATTTATCGCATTTGTCAAAAAGAGGTATTTTCAAGCAATGGGATGAAAATAATCTGTTCAATCAAGTCAGAATTGATACGGAAACAGACGCCATTATTTGGAACGACCGCATTGATATTGACGCGTTAAATCTTTATTTCAGAATTAAAAATATGCCTACTTTTTCGACTGCAAAAGCAACCAATTCGCCACGTCATTCGCCGCTTTAAAATTCTCATACCCTAATTCAATCCCCATTTTTCGGCCATCCATATACTCGTTATACAACCACGGGTCGCCTATAATAAACACCGTTCCTTTGCCATATTTCGCCGTTGCAATCAGTACATTAGACCCCTCAGTAATTTCAGCTTTTGCAGGGCTTTTAAGCGACAAAACGGATAACTCCTTGATAAACAAGCGTTTAG
>JAYSRS010000075.1:0-6423 GCA_043720935.1 Saprospiraceae bacterium | reverse complement strand
GCTGCCTCCGATAGATTTTTTCCCGCACGCCTTTTTCGCGCAGCGAAAAACAGTGCGTATGAAAATACGCTTTTATTTATTTCACGTTCCTAAGGGAATTTGTAAAATTTAACTTACCCAAAATCCCGAAGGGATTGAATGTGAATAACCGTAGGTGAAACCTACGGCGTCACTGCCAAACGTGTTCCTAACTCTGAAAGAGTTGAATGTAGAAGCAGCTTTAAATGTCAATTATAAAGCATTGACATTCAACTCCTTCGGAGTTGGGAAGCCGATTTTTATCTTTCCGTAGGTTGCACCTACGGTTATTCACATTCAATCCTTTCCCGATTGTAAAAACAGGTAAGTTATTTTTTACAAATTCCCTAATCAAATACTTGTAACTTTCCAAGGGTTACAAACCCTTGGAGAGTTATTCTAAATAAGCTTGTTTCCTTACGTATTAATGACGACATTTATCACAATGCTTGAAATGGCGAATATTTAAAATGTGTAAAACAACCAAAGCCGCCGACCCTGCGTAACCCATATAATTCATCCCTTCTAACGCGTCTTCTAACAAAATACCGACGCTAAAAACGCCCCAAGCTGCCCACAATCCGACCTTGATTTTCATCGAACTGCTGTGTTTTGACGCGTGAAAAACGGCTCATAAACACAAGCCAATGAACACGTAGTCGAGCAACGCCCAATTCTCTTCGGCGGTTTCAAAGGCTGAAAAAGCAGCAATAACGAAGGGTGTAAAAGCACAGTGTAAAGCGCACAACGTTGAGCCAACAATTCCCAGCCAATCGGATTTTGTTCCCTGTTGCGCCAATAATTTCAACATAAAAAATTGATTTTGAATAAGTTATAAAAAATAACGCGACCTTAAGGTCGTGATTTATGTGAAAAGTCGCCAATTTAAACGACTTGAAGGTCATTTTACGGCTAAATACTGAGGGGGTACTTTTCAGAATGTCAAGCATCATTTTTAATTTACCAATTCTGCATTTTCGATAATGTAATTAAAATAATCAACATCTGTATCGTTCAGTTTTAACTGTCCTTTGAACATCACTTTATCATCTTTTTTAAAGCGTTTGATGGTCTTTGGATTTTTCAAGCGAATGTCCATCACCGTTTCTGGCCCCGCTTGTCCGCAGAAAAAACAGTTTGTGAACGAGTTGGCCGACAAAACGAGCGTGTTAAAATCGCCCGTTTCTTCAACGGGAATCACAAAACCGCGCATCATCACATTTTTACCTGCAAGGGCTTTCATAAAACGGGGAAACTTGGGCATCAAAGCAATCAAGCCGTCGAGTGTGTCCATTTTGACGGGCGTAAACGTCGTTTTCGCCAATAATTTCCAATTCAATTCGATAAAACCATCCTTTTGTGGCAGCGTATCGAGCATGAAATTGCTTATATCTTCCAGTTTCGGCACGGTCGTCTCTTTTTCTGAAACAGCGACATTGTTATTTTTAATAAATTTTAAATCTTTGATTGACAGCTTGTTATAATGCGTACAACATGTCCCAATCATTAACATCATCGAAGCCGCGACAACTACTTTTGTCCAATTTTTCATTACTTTTTGTTGTCTAAAAAAACGGTGCGCTACATTTTGACGGTAGCGCACCGCTCACCTAAAAATCATTTCTCTAATATTAAAATCACTTTTGCAAGTAGTATTAGACGCTCTAAACAGGTTAAAAAACTACTTTAAAACTTAGGGAAATATTCCGTCCAACGGCATCTGAAAAATACCGCAACCTATCTAAATAATCACGATACGACACGTTGAGTAAATTTGACCCTCTCAGTATAATTTGCGTTTTTTTACCAAAAAACGTGAAATCGCCACCCATAGCAGCGTTCAACAATGTATAGCTTTCGGGCGCGGCGGCGTAGTCTCGAATCGTTGTTTCACCTGTCGCGTCAGTTAAAGTTTCTACACGTTTTTGTTTATCAACCCTTGACACACTCATTTCAGCGAAACCATTTTGCACTTTTTTGTTTCTAAAATTGTACAAAACACCCATTTCCCAACGGTCGGCGGGCATCAAAGGCAACCACGTTTTGGTCTTAGAATTTTCGGCACGAAGGATACTTGCCGAACTTTTCAACCAAAAATCGCCCATTAATCGGGCTTGAAATTTCACATCGCCCCCCCTCAGTACAGCGTCGGTTTGACGGTACGAAAACGCGGGAAATGCGCCCCGAATCGTCAAAACAGGTATTGTGTCAGGTTGTAAATAAATGAAATTGCTAATTTGATTTTGGTAAATGTTTAGGTTAATTTGATAATTTGCGGTTGACGCCTCAAAACCCAAAGTGGCCGATAAAGCCCTTTCGGCAACTAAATTGGGGTCGCCGCGCTCAAAACTCGCCGTTCCATGATGTATGCCGTTGCTAAACAATTCGTTTACGTTTGGGCTGCGCCAAGCTGTACCAACGTTTGCGGTCAGTTTTCCCCAATTTTTGAGGTGATAAATGCCGCCAACATTTGCTGAAATATTGCCAAACGAGAACTGCTTACCTATCTGACCGAAACGCGTTGAATCCGTCCACAAACGCCTAAAATCGTAGCGAATACCCGCCTCAATTTCAAGTGGCGAAGGAAAACGCCGCCACCGTTCGGTCGCATAAATACCTGTTGTGAGTTGCCTAAAATCGGGAATCAAACCACCCGAGAACGTATTGTTGAATTGAAACAACCCCTCAGTACCAACGCTTCCGACGAGATTTTTGACCGATTTATGACCCCAATCAAGCCGCATTTGCGCCGTCGGCGACTCGAACGCCATCTCCGCCTTATCGAAACCAACGGGAATTTTACCTCCAGGACGGTGCGCGTCATACTCTTGCCGAAGGTCGTATTGACCCGCCAAAAGCAGGGCCAAATGGCCAGTTTCCCCCGTAGGCACGACCGTTTTCACCTTCAAAATATCGTGAGAAACCCGTTGTGCGGGTCGTGTGATGTCATACGAAAATGTCGCAGCGTCTTGCGGTTTACCCCGTTCAATGGCATTTTTCAAATCTGTCAAATTGCCAATATGACTGCCTTTAAAAATACCAATTTTAGAATAAAAATGACTAAAAAACACTTCCGTTTTCCAACTTTTATGGTCAAACCCAAGCATTGCCGAGCCATTTAATTCCTCAACACCCGTATTTTGAAGAAAATACTGAGGGGTCTCTAAATGGCCACTTTTCTTACCCGTTCCTTGAATACGCCATGAAAAGCGTTCATTTTTTCCCTCCACAAAACCCGATAAAAGGCCACTTCGCCCATTCGTAAAATGCTGAATTGTCACCTCGCCGCCGATGCCCAAAGTATCGCGCAAAGCCCGAGGTTCGACTAAAATCACGCCGCCGATGGCCCCAACGCCATATTTTACCGCCGAAGCCCCCTTCAAAACAGTCAGTCGGTCGGCAATAAACGGGTCAATTTCGGGGGCGTGGTCTAATCCCCATTGTTGCCCTTCTTGCCGAACACCGTTGTTAACAATCAGCACACGGTCGCTGTGCAAGCCTTGAATGACAGGTTTTGAGAGCGTCGCGCCCGTGTTTAAAGTTGTAACGCCTGGCAATGATTTAAGCATTTCACCTAGGGTTTCACCCCGTTTTTTATCCAAATCCAGCCCCGAAAGCGTCGCATTTGCTTGAGTTGCGGCTAATTCTACACGTTTTGCTTTAATGGTTATATCATGTAAAATTTTATCTTCATGTATTAACACAAAGACCCCCTCAGTATTGCCGTTGATTTCAACCGATTTTGTCAAATGTTGGCACTCAATATGACTAATATTGAGCGTATAAACTTGACGGCAGAGGTTGGTAATCAAGAAGTTACCGTTTTCGTCAGTCGTCGCACTACCGCCCGTTTCGCGCACGTGAACGGTCGCAAAAGCAATCGGTTTTTGAGTCGTCGCATCGTTGACCGTTCCATGGAAAGTGTTGCGGCAATCGCTTTGCGCTCGCCCAAAGGCAAGGCCAAGACAAACGATAACGAGCGACATTGTCAGTCGTCGTAGCATTGTTTTTTTTAATTGAAAAAGAGAGAAATCGAAACACGGAATTGACTGTCAAGTATTTACAAATGAAATAAGAGCACAGTCAATGATTTTTACTTTAAATTTTTCGTTGCGGCGTAGCTGCAAAATCTCGGTAATATTCAAGCATATAAAACCATTTTATAAGCGGTGTAACCGCTAAACTGCTTGTTTTGCGGTTACACCGCACTTCAAATCATATCCTTTTTGATTTTATTACCGAGATTTTGCAGCTACGCCGCAACGAAAAATTTAAAATAAAAATTACTGAATCACACCGCAACAGGTGGGCCGCGTAAAGTGATAAAGGAAGGATGCAAAAAAAGGTTATGTGTAAAATAGGTAAAACTTGCAATCGGCGTGTTGAGAACTTGTTTTAAAACGCTAAATTGAGGCAGTTGAAATATAAAAAAAGAGAATGTAAAGTCGCACAATGAGCAGCCGTGTTCCAAGTCTTCGTAGGCGTGCAGATGCGTCTCGCCTGCTTCGACATGGCATATTTCTACATCTGAATGGCCATGTTCCAACAATATATGCACTTCTCTGCCGCCGAAAGCGGTGAGCATCAACAACGCGAGGAAAAAAGCGTAGGCGTTGAAAGTGACTGTATTATATGGTGTCTGTTTTTTCAAATTTTATATAAATATCGTGAAAACTAGCGTAAAATGATCTTTAGGTCGTTTGAAATATCGTAAATGTTTGGGCTTTCCGCGACTTGAAAGTCGCGCTACTTTAATTGACCGAGCAATTTTTACAGATGCCTTCGACTGTCAATTTCACCGTTTGGAACGTAAAACCCATTGGCAAAGACGGTGGGGCAATGGCAATATCGTCCAAACAAAAAACATTTTTACAAGCCGTGCAATTAAAATGTACGTGTTCGTCATTGTGAGCGTGGGCGGTGCAACTGTTTCGACAGATAGCAAATCGCGCCGTCCCGTTGAGGTCAAAAACGCGGTGAATCACGCCTTTTTCTTCCAAATCGCGCAAAACACGGTAAATTGTCACCCGATTTTCACGCCCTTCAAACACATTTTCAAGGTCGGGTTGACTCAATGCTTGCACATTTGCTGTTAATTTTTGTAAAATCGCCATGCGCAACGGCGTTTGTTTCAATCCGACTTCTCGGAGTGCTTGAATCGCACGGGTTTCTGTCATGTTGTGGGAATTTTGGACAAAGGTAAAATATAAATGTAACATTGTTACATTTGACTCAATTAAAAATTAGAATGACTTGAAAATGTAGGATTTTCTTATAAAAAACAATTACTTTGTTATTAATAATCGGAATCATCGGTTATTTATCGCAAAATGAAAGATTGTTTCAAATCTATTGACAATCAATTAGTTACAACTTGACGCGGGTTTCAAATCCGCGTCAAGTTTGCGTTGCGATAAATAACCGATGATTCCGTTAATGATTTATGCTGAAAATTCAAGCTACAACACGTTGTCATTGCGAGGCACGAAGCAATCTTTAAGGCTTGGCAGTCTGCAAAATTGAAAAGATTGCTTCGTGCCTCGCAATGACGTGACGCTGATTGAAATAAGTGGAAAAATCTAAGCGTGAATCAAGCGTTTAATTTTTGTAAGAAAGCCCTACTTGAAAATGACGTGACGCTGATTGTTCTAACAAAAAACGTCGGCGAGGTTTAAACCTCGCCGACGTTGGAATTGCTAAATTACTGAGGGGGTATCAATCTAAAATATCGCTCACTTTTACTTGAAAATCTTTGATAACAAACGAATTTAGCGTGTCATTCAAGCCAAATTCGCCGACTAAGACAAAATGATTACCTTGATTTTGGTATTGTTCAACCGTATTTTTTATGGGGTAAATAATCCAATATTCGCTAACGCCGCAAGATTCGTAGAGTTCTTTTTTATACGCCATTTCTTTTGGTGGATTGCCAGGCGATTTAATTTCAACGATAAAATCAGGTGCTTCTTCGATTTTTGTATCGCCAATAATGTGCAACCTCTCGGTTGAAATAAACAGCAAATCGGGCTGTACGGTGTCATGTTCCGTAAATTTAGTGTCCATTGGTGCGGCATAGACCTTACCAAGTTTTTTGAAGAATGAATGACCAAAGAGATGATAATGAAGTTTAGCCGAAATCTCTTGGTGACGAGGAATTGGAGCTGCCATAGTGATGATTTTACCGTTTCTTAATTCGTATTTGCTACTATCGGGCGGTGTAAGACGGACGTAATCCTCATACGTGAGTAGCTTTTGTTGCGGCATCCGCTTTTCGATTCTATCTAAAAGAGCTGTCATATCTTTAATTTTTTGACAAATTTAAGCGTAAAAACTGTAATTTCTAATTTTTTTGACAATTTTTGATGAAAACAGACGCCTTGAGTTTTGAGTTTTGTTCCTTCTGAA
>JAYSRS010000074.1:0-2300 GCA_043720935.1 Saprospiraceae bacterium | reverse complement strand
AACCGCTTGTTTTGCGGTTACACCGCATTTAAAATCGTGTATTCGTGCGTTATATTACCGAGATTTTGCAGCTACGCCGCAGTGCGATAAATAACCGATGATTCCCTAAATTTAATCATCCGAAGTTGTTATTTATACGTCATAAAGCCTCTAAAATCGCGTCATCCAAAGGCGACACCGACGACGGAAACAGCTGCATCAATTCCCCTTTTTCGTTTAGCAAATACTTTTGAAAATTCCATCTGACTTCGCTATCCGCAACGCCGTTGAGGTCTTTTTTTGTTAAAAATTCATAAATCGGATGCGTGTTTCGTTTAATCCCAACTTTGGCAGAAAGCGGAAAGGTTACGCCAAAACGCACCGTGCAAAATTCTTTAATGTCGGCTTCATTACCCGATTCTTGCGCCCCAAAATCATTGCAAGGGAAGCCTATGATGGCGATTTTGTCCGAAAACTTTTCGTGCAGTTCTTGAAGCTGCTGATACTGAGGGGTGTAGCCGCAAGCACTTGCGACGTTGACAATCAACAGTTTACGTCCAGCAAAGTCGGATAGCGGCAATTCGTTGCCTTCAATGCTCGTCGTTTTAAGCGTATGAATAGAATTCATTTAAAAAAATAGGTTGGTGAGTGACTTTATTTTATTTCGTTGCAAATTACAATAGAAAATGCCGAACGTTGTTATTACGCTCGGCATTTATTTTGGAGAAATCAATGTCGGCGAGGTTGCAAACCTCGCCGACGTTCTCTCCTACCCTATCTAACTTACTTACTCCACTCCGCGATGCTTTTTTCGTTCATCCGAATGTAGTCACCGTTTTTAGCTTCGGTTGCTGATGCAAGTGATTTTTTAGCGGTTTCAATCGCGCCTTTTTTGTCGCCCATTTTTGCTTGAACCAATGATTTGTGGCGCAACATCCAAAAACGCTCGCCTTTTGCAAGGGCTTTATCCACATATTCGAGGGCTTTTGCCGTTTCCTTGTTAGCATCCATGTAATATTGCGACATGGCGAAATAATCATTTTGCGTTGGCCCGTCGAGTTTTTGCTTGATTTGCGCCATGATTTTTGAGTCAATATCGTTCGTAAACGGAATGCTGATAGCCGTATTTTCCCACATAACGTCCAAGCTCGCCGATGTATTCGTGATGTTGCCAATGCCCATCGTGAATGTCTCGACCATCATGCCCGTTTTCATCGTCGGCACGCTGATGCTGACAACGTTATCCGCGGGATAAAGAGCCGTTTCGTCGGTCGCATTTGCCTTAGGGTTTTTGTTGAACATGACTTCCCAAGCGTCTTTGCCCGGCTTTGTCATGATAACATAAGTACCTTTTGGCAAGCCTTTACCCATGACGGTCAACGAATCGGTGGTTGTAAATTTAGTCGGTTGGTTCGCACCCGTGCGCCACATGGCGCCGAAAGGGACGATTTCGCCCATGATTTTGCGGCCTTTTGCGCTCGGGCGGCTGTAATCAAGCGTGATTTCTGACATACCAACGGGTTGCTTCACGCTCGCGGTTGTACTTGCCGACGGCATCGTGATTTGTGCATTGACTGACCCCGAAAGCGCTAAAAACGCGGCTGTCATTGCGAGTAAAGCGCGGCAACTGAGGGGTGCTAAAAAATTTTTCATCTTTCTATTTTTTAAAATTATTAAAGAAAAAGGTTGAGATATTAATCAAAACCGGCAGCGAAGGTAGTTAAGAACTTTACTCTTGGCGGACAATACGCTGAAAAACACGTTTTTTCGACAAAGGTTTAGGGTTAAATAAGAAAAAGTCGTTGCGAACTCGTCGTGCTGACTGCGCGTACATTGATGGAATTATCGTCTTTATTTATTAGAGTTTTTGTGTACTGATAATCAACGAGTTAGCATTTTTTGACTAACGGCGGCGTAGCTGCCCAATCTTGGTAACAGAACCCATGCGACTCAATTTCGCTTGAAAGACGTATGAAAAGGTTTTTTCGGGGCGACCTTGTTTTTTTGTCGGAAAATTGAAGATTTCTCAACAAAAAAACAACATCGCCCCGATAGATTGACTCAATGAGCGTCTTTTTAGCATTTTTACCAATTATTCAAGCAAAAACCCTTTAATTCGTTGGAATGAAAGGGTTTTTACTTGAATTAAAAGATAAAAAAAAGAGGCGAGGCAAACGCTCGACCTCTTCTGCTTAAATTTAACGTGCTAAAGTCTTTAAATCTCTTAGGAATGCGAAATAAATAAAAGCGTATTTTCATACGCACTGTTTTTCGCTGCGCGAAAAAGGCGTGCGGGAAAAAATCTATCGGAGGCAGCTTGT
>JAYSRS010000073.1:0-6436 GCA_043720935.1 Saprospiraceae bacterium | reverse complement strand
GGTCGAGAACTAAATCGCCTGGGTCGGTTGTCATTAGGAGACAACGTTGGATGACTTTTTCGTTGGTTTGAACTACATAGACTTTCTCATCGGTAAAGCTGCCCATTGCAGTATCAGTCCATAAGTTTCCATGCCGTTGGTAAGGAAAATCATCTGCATAACGAATATATTGGATACTATTTTTTGCAACATGAAGCCTTTCTGATTCTGCAAGCCTTTCCATTCCATTTGGATAGTTCGCTTTCCAATGAGACTTTGCAGGGGGATTGTAAATTTTTCCTCTAAATTCAAAAGGTTGAGGAGTATTTGCACTTCCTTGAGATACTATATTATCGGGCTTATAAAGTCTTGCCCCTATGGGAATATTTTTTGTTCCATCACGTTCTTCTGCATTAACGCCTCTATAAGTTCCATCGGGAAACATAACCCATCTTGCATTTCCTTCGCCAGGAATTACTGGTTGTTCAAAATATAATGGTCTGAATTTAACTTTTTCTGAATTTTTAGAATACCAAGCTAAATAATCCCCTTGCCTTGCTATTGTTGTACTCTCAAAACCAGAGGTTGTTTTAAAAGAAATCATACTAATAAAATTTTCACTACCAAACACTTCATCCATTAAACTACGAACAAGATGTACATTTTCATCAGAAATCTGCACAAAGCACGACCCGCTTTCATTCAACAGTTCCTTAGCAATCAACAGCCTATCACGGAGATAGGAGAGGTAGGAATGAATGCCCAATTCCCATGTATCTCGGAAGGCTTTAATTTGTTCTGGTTCATTTGTAATTGCTTCGTCATTACCGTCTTTGACATCTCGGTTATTGAGTTTATTTTGCCAATTGCCGCCGTATTTGATGCCATAAGGTGGGTCAAAATAAATGGTTTGTACTTGTCCCGCCATGCCTTCGCGTTCCAACAGACTTGCCATAACGATGTGCGAATCGCCTTGAATGAGGCGATTTGTCCACCCGTCTTGGTGTTTGTAATATTCAGATACTTTTTCAACTTCGTCTTTTTCCAAAGCATTGCCAAAAAGGGTATTGACGGAAGCGAACAAATCGAGTTGTGGACTTTCTTTTTCCGTAACTTTATAGAGGTTTTTAATCAACGTTTCGGGCGCAATGTGTTCGTGCCGATAGAGCGAGCGAATGTCCACGCGGAGAAGTTCGTCACGGTCGTCATTGCCATATTTATTGAGCCAATAGAGTTCGGGGTCTTGTCCACGGTGCGTAACGGGATTTTTCGGCAGTTCGAGCACTTTTTTTCCGTTTTGTACTGAGGGGTTCGCGTCTTCATATCCTGCCTCTTCTTTTGAGGGGATGTGGGCGCGTTTGTCGGCGTTGTGTTTTATGGAGGCGACTTGTTTAGCCATGATTTAGTTGTTTATTACGCGTTAAACGTCGGCGAGGTTTAAAACCTCGCCGACGTTATAGGCTCTGAATTTTTTCGATTAATTGATTTTTAATATTGCGAATGTCGTTAGCAATTTCAATAAAATGCCATTCTTCATAATCATATTTCTCTTTCAAAGAATTGACCGCAGGCAACCACCGATTTTCAACATACCATTTTTTTTCGGCTTTATCTTTACTCATGCCCGTAATTTCAATCATCAAATTCTTAATTTTTCCGTCTGTGCCCCGCACTTTTGCGATAAAATCGGTAAAATACAAGTGGTCTTTTCCGTCTTTGACGTAAGGAATGGCAAAACCCAAGAATTGATTTTTGACATAAGAGGCGACGTTATCCAATTCTTCTAACGTTTTGGCGCAAATTGCTTCCCAATCGGAGTCCATAACGACATAGTTAACGTGGCTTTTCTCAGTCGGATACACTTCTTTTATTGTATTGCCATTCACGTATTTTGTACTGCTAAATTTATTGTAATAATTAAAAACAGGACGAATATGCTCCGTTGTATTGAGTTGTGGATTAATGCCCCTTGCAATGTGGTCAACGATTTTTTTAGGGTCGTCAAAGAACAACAATTTCTTAAAACGTTGGTCTGAAATATTCAAAAGCAGCACTTTTTCTTGATACCAAAATTCGACAATCTGTTTGAGTTTATTGAATTTTTGAAATTGTGGATTTTGGTCGTCGTCGGAAAAATGGAATTTAATCAACTCATTAGTAAGCCAATAAATTATTTCTGTTTCTCTTTTTTCCAAAACTGTCTGGATTTCAATATCAATTTTTTCTTTTGAAAATGCAGAAGCTAATTTAGTTCTGATAGGCATTAAATCCCCCCTAATTTCGTAGTTTTCAATATTGCTAAAATCGAAATTAAGCGACCCCTCAGTATTTTCCACCCTGTAACCGACAATATTTGGAAATTCAATCTCCATTTCTGCTTGACGGTTTGGTATCGCCGTTACGTGCATTGTATCAGTCGGCGGCGGCGGCGGCTGTGTTTTTCCACCTTTAAACATCTTGAACGGTACGCCGATGATGTGCGCGTATTCAGGTGGAAATTTTTGAACTAAATTTTCGGGTTTAAACTTATGTATTTGCTTGTCGTCCACTTCTTCGCCCGTATCAACTCGATACGTTTTGAGCGCATAACTCATACGTCGCAAGGCACGCCCCGCGACTTGTTCGCACAGCAATTGCGAACCAAAAGCCCGTAAACCCATGATGTGCGTCACTGTGTTAGCGTCCCAACCTTCGGTAAGCATAGACACCGAAACGACACAACGAATATGCCCACCCAATTTTTTAGGCTGTCCAACGGTATTGACAACTTCACGTAAAATCTCGGCATCGGTTATTTTTCCGACACTTCCTTGTCCGTACATTCGGGCATAATCGCGCTTAAAACCTTCAATTCTACCCGCAAAAACCCTTTTAAAATCGTCATTTATTTGCTCCCCATTTTCCAACGCATCGCTGTCAATGAGCAAAGTCGGTGGCTCTTTAAGTGGTCTATTCATCGAATCGTAGTTAGAAAACAAGTCTTTCACACCTTGTACAACGACTGTCTCCCCCTCAGTATTTTCGTATTCATAACCTGCAATGTATTTATAAATCTCTTTTGATACAGACGTATTGTTGCAAACGGCAATAAAGACAGGCGGCGATGAAAAAAGGTCGGCTTTATTTTCCTTATTTTTTCTGATATTGTTGAAATACTCCACGTAATGATTATAAAATTGGTCTAATGCACCTTTGACCAAAGAAGGCAATTGCGGTGGTAATTCGACATATTTTGAGCCTTCTGCAATGGCTTCGTTTTTCTTAGTGCGTTGTCCTTTTTTCGGCAATTCATCTCTTACATGGTCATAGAGATTTCGCAAAACGGGCATAGATAACTGTTGTGTATCATCGCTTTCGGGTAAAAAAGGGATTTTAACCAAACCCGATTCAATGGCTTCAATCAAACCAAAATCCGACACGACCCACGGAAATAGGCTGTAAGCCGTATAACCCGAACCCGTTAAATAATACGGTGTTGCGGACAAATCATAAACAGCTTGAAGTTTGAATTTTTTAGCAATTTCACGCAAACCACTAAACCAAACGGCTGCTCTTGCGTTTTCGTCTGCTTCTTCATTATCGGTGGTTTTCTTAGTTGATTTTGGCAAATAACAGTGATGTGCCTCATCATTTAGAATTAAAACACGGCTTCCCGATTTGAATTTACCCAAAGTACGTTTCACCACTTGCGAAAAATCTTCTTTATTGCCCGTATCAATTTTTTCACCTTTCAAATTCGTTTTACCATCAAACGGACTGCGTTTGTTGCCTTGCAAAATCTTAGGTTCAAATGTATGGTAATTGGTAATGACCAAACGGGCATTGAGATTTTCCAACCGATGTTCCATATTGGCAGGAATCAAACCACGAACGCGGTAATAATCTTCTATTTCGTTAGAATTTTTGTTTTTCGTGTCCACAAACAAAACGGCTAATCTACTTTTAATCGTCACGCCAGGCGCAACAATCAAGAAATAGTCAGCAAATCGGGTGTCATTTCTATATTCTTGCCGATTGAAATAGTGGTAACAAATCAAACAAGCCATAACGACCGTTTTGCCCGAACCCGTTGCCATTTTGAAAGCAATGCGCGGCAATTGGTCAGCGGCGTTGTCGCTAACCGTTTTTTGACCCCCCCTCAGTAAATTGATGATGTGCTGCCCTGCATTGGATTTTTCTGCTACTTCATTTAGCCAAATAGCCGTTTCAACTGCTTCTTGTTGAGCAAAAAAGAGTTTTTTATCAACAGGTCTTGTAGGGTTTTTAAACCAAAAAAGCAACAATTCTTTTGTTACGCGGGTTGTTGTGTCGGCATAATTGGCTGTTCTCCACAAACCGACTTCTTTTCGACAAAGGTTGATGAGTTTTTCTATCGCGTCTGGTGCATCTTCATTCCATTGAAAAATCTCTTTTTGCCCCTTTTGCTTGGTGGGCATAACGGTAGGAATAGGCTTAAATATTCGGCGTCCTTTGCAAATATTGTTATAGTCCAAACTCCCTGCACTATCCGTGTCGTAGTGAAGTTTAGGTTCATGGTAAGGACTGTTTAGTATCGGATTATCAATGCTCATTATTCGTAATTCGTTAATGTTTTATATATTTTAGCAAAGGTAATTTTTTGGCTAATGTAAAAAAACGTTTTAATGTATTTTTACTATTCATTAACGATTTATGAAGTTGTCCCCAGTGAGAGGTTTATTCGTCAGAGCAAGTACCCCTCAGTATAAACCGCAAACTCCTTGCAAAACGTGTTGTTTTGCAAGGAGTTTCAAGTTTTACTGAGGGGGTGCTTTAACAAAACCGCACAGGTCAACGACGTTGAGTTTTCAAAATTCGTAATAATTCATCATACGTTAAGACCAATATTTCTTTTGAATCTACTTTAATGTAGTCCGAACGCCAATTGAATCGAATTTTATCACTTTCATCCAAAAAATGGTCTCTGCCTATAATCAAACAAGCGGAATAACCGATTTGGAAATGTGCAAAACGCTCAATCATTTTGGTTGCATTGGCCTTTTGGTAGTGTAATTCTTGAAACCAATCTATAATTTGACTATAGCCATGCTCGAACCGAGGCGCAAACTCTTTTTTGAATTTGCCCACTTTTTGCTTGAAAATACTGTCAAAACGAGCATTTTCAAACTCTATGAAACAGAAATGTTTACTGTCGAAATCGCCAATAACGGCATCACAACGATAGTCAAACAAATCAAATTCGTAAGCAATTAAATCCACTTTATTGATTTTGGTAACAAAAGTACCGATTTGAGCCACTAACTGTGGGTGTTGACGAAAGAAAGGTAGAATATGTTTGTTTTCTTCAAGCGTGTGGTTGTCAATGAGTAATTTTTCAAATTCAATAAGCTCCCTTTCGTATGTTTTTCTGTCAAATTGACAATTTTCAAACGACTTCATGTTTAGCACTATAATTTAGGGGATTGAAAAAGTTGCGATTCACAATGTCAAAAACAATAATTTTATCATACTCAAATTTCAAAACGACAGACACATATTTATAGGCAAACGCTTCTATTTTCTGATAATGCCGTTTCGTATTATCAAGACTAAACCATTTGTTTTTTTCATTTTCGATTTGGTCAAGCACATCGTCTTGCTCATCTAATGACATCGTGCCAAGAGCAAATTTTGCCAATTTTGTGAATTGAACTTGGTCTTTTTCTAAAAATGTGTGCATTCCCATATCAATAAATTTAACGTTGAAATAAAAAAATCTAATTTCTCACACAAACTTAGCACTAAAAATAGTAGCGCATGATATTTTCGGCAAAAAAAATCACATTTTTAAATCCTTCATGTTTTTTAAGAACAGAATGAAGGCGGAAATACAAGCATTATTCACTCATTTTAGGTATAAAAAGCGGTTTTTTATGCCGAATACTGAGGGGGTGCTTAAACGGCAAAAGCCCTGCCCATTTTCATGGACAAAGCTAATGTTATATTAAGTTGGCAACGACCTACTCTCCCACACTCAGGGGTGCAGTACCATCGGCACAATTGAGCTTAACGACTCTGTTCGGAAAGGGAAGAGGTGGATCCTCAACGCTGTAATCACCAACAATTCTTTAAGTCACTTTACAGTAAACTAATTTCTTATATTTGATAGATTGTGGAAAGAGGAGTACAGTATAGAATGTAATGTGAACTGTGTATTAGTTTATTTTGAATATCGTTATTTGATTATGCAAAGTAAATGTTGCTTTCTTATCTCATTTCCAATACTTCTTTACCTCCATTGTTCAGCCTTTTGCTATACTCTGAACGAAGGTAAAAAATTTAAGGAAGCTATCGGGCAATTAGTATCACTCGGCTGAACATATCGCTACGCTTACACCTGTGACCTATCAACGTGGTCATCTTCCACAGCCCTTTCCCTTTCGGGGGGAATACTCATCTTGAAGGAGGCTTCGTGCTTAGATGCTTTCAGCACTTATCC
>JAYSRS010000072.1:0-6436 GCA_043720935.1 Saprospiraceae bacterium | reverse complement strand
AAATTTTAAATTCTTAACTTTTAATTTTTAATTCCTTAAAATGTCAGTTTTTAAAAAATTAGCCAGCCAAACGGCAGTTTATGGGCTATCGAGCATACTAGGACGCTTTTTGAACTACTTATTAGTGCCGATTTACACCCGCGTCTTCATCGGTACTGAGGGGGTAGCAGAGTACGGCGTCTCCACTTATTTCTATTCAATCGCGGCTTTTGGCGGCGTTTTATTTACCTATGGCATGGAAACGGCTTTTTTCAGATTCTCTCAAAAAGAAGGTGAAACGCCCGAAAAAGTGTTTTCAACCGCCACGTGGTCGCTCACTTTGTCGTCAATTGTGTTGAGTTTATTGATATTTTTATGCGCCGACTCGTGGGCAACTTCGGCAGGTTACGAAGGGAAAGGCGCATATTTCAACTTTTTTGCCATCATTTTTGCCGCCGATGCCATTTCTACAATTCCTTTCACGTGGTTGCGACAAAAAAATGAAGCCTTGCGGTTTGCCATGCTGCGTTTGTTGAGCATTGGTGTCAACATCGGTTTAAACCTCCTTTTTTACATCGTTTTTCCTTATTTGGCGGCGAAAGGGCTTGGGCAACCGCTTGATTTGACGGTTCGATGGATGTTTATTGCAAACGTGGCGTCGAGCCTTGTGGTCTTACCATTTTTCAGAAAAGAGTTTGATATGTTGCGTTTGGGTATCGACAAAGCCTTGTGGCAACGGCTGTTTATGTACGCTTATCCCTTGATTTTCATGGGTTTAGCGGGCATGATAAACGAGACATTGAGCCGTATTTTGCTCAAAAAACTCTTGCCCGACCCTTCTACCGCCGATTATCAAATCGGGATTTTTGGCGCAGTTTATAAGCTGTCAATTATTATGACGCTCTTTATTCAAGCCTTCCGATTTGCCGCCGAGCCATTTTTTTTCGCGCAAGCCGAAGGTGAAGAATCGAAGTCAATTTACGCCCGCGTGATGCAATACTTTATGATTATTTGTTGCGTGATATTCGTTGGTGTTTTGCTATTTTTAGATATTGTCAAAGGTTTTATTGGCGAAAGCTATCATTCGGGCTTAAAAGTTGTCCCAATTTTGTTGCTCGCCAACCTGTTTTTAGGCGCGTATTACAACCTCTCCATCTGGTACAAACTGACTGACAAAACCCGATTAGGCGCACTTGTGAGCGTCGTCGGTGCGCTTATTACCATCCTACTCAATTACTTATGGATACCAATTTATGGTTATGAAGGGGCGGCGTGGTCCACTTTGGTTTGCTATTTATCAATGGCGATGATAAGTTTTTACCTCGGCCAACATTACTATCCCGTGCCGTACAAAACGAAACGGATTTTGTCTTATTTGGCCTTGGCTTTGGCCACTTATTTTATTAGCGAATTGATTAGAGATAATATGGGCTATTCGATTTCCCAAATGTTGGCGATAAATACGCTCCTGTTTTTTGGTTTTCTATTCGTTTTGTTCAAAATAGAAGAGACGGAAGTACGGACATTTTTGAGTAAACTAAAAAAGACTAAAGAGGATAAAAATACTGAGGGGGTATAAAAAAGAGAGACTCTTCTTTTTGCGTAGCAATTTGGAAGGTAAGTAGGTACACCTATTCAATCGGGATAACTCTTAAAGGGTTCTAAAACCCTCCAAGAGTTGTAACTAATTTTAAATCAATATTTTACAAAAATTATACCCCTCAGTAAATTCCCGATTATTTGAACTCAACTACTTAATAAAAGGTGTCTTATTACGGCGTCGTTCATGGATTTTATTACCAAGATTTTGCAGCGACGCCGCAATGAGATACCCACTCAGTATTTTGCGACATAAAACCGATAATTCCGAAGCGTTATTTACAATCAGTTTATTCGTTTTCTCAATCTTGCAACAATGAAAAAAATAAGTTTTAACAACTGTTTTAACAACTGTTTTAACAACCTTCCAAGGGTCTGTAACCCTTGGAAGGTTCGGCGATTTTTAATTATTTGTCTTTTAATTTCAAATAACACCCCCTCAGTATTAAAGGCGCAAAATGTCGATTTTAATGCTAATAGACTCATTAAAATCAATAATTTACATCAATTTAACGATTCATCATTCATCTCTCGTTATGCATCACTACAATTAATCATTGAACCTATTTATGGCAATAATCAATTGGTAATAGATACTTATTTGCCTTTGTCAAAGACGGATAGTGTGCAAATAACATTGCTTAAATTTTATTTATCGAACATTGAATTATTAAATGATAAAAAAACTGTTTGGCAGGAATCGAACAGTGTGCATTTAATGGATTTGGAGGACATAAACAGCTTTAGAATTGCTTTAAATGTGCCTAAATCCATTGAGTTTAATTCAATTAAGATGAATTTAGGCATAGATAGTTTAACCAATGTTTCAGGTGCATTAGGTGGTGATTTAGACCCGACACGCGGGATGTATTGGGCTTGGCAAAGTGGTTATATCAACTTTAAATTGGAGGGCAAAAGCCCGATTTGCCCGACGCGTAAACACGCGTTTCAATTTCATTTAGGCGGTTATCTTGGAACTGATTATGCCATGCAACTAATTGATTTTCAATTAAGTAAGCCCGTTTTTGATACAATAACGCTTCAATTAAATATCCAAAATTTTTTATCTCGTATTGATTTGAACCAACAAAATAGCATCGTGACTCCGAGCGCAGAAGCGGTTGTGCTGGCGCAAAAAGTCGCGCAGTTATTTAGGCTTAAATCGGGCAATTAGGCGAATTAATTTCTACATTTGGCCGATATTTTTTTGTTTAACCATAATCAACGTCAAACGTATGAAAAGACAAATTACGACGCTGCTGTTTGCATTAATGACCGCTTTTACGCCTCTTTTTGGCCAAAACGAAAGCGATTTGTACACGCCCACACAGGCTTCTGCTTTGTATCAAGGCGCGGAAATAGACGCTAATTTGGTGGGTAAAATCAACCCGTCGATTGTCCGAACGCCAAATCCAAATCGGCCCGAAGCCATGTTCGACGTGCAGTTTGTTTTGCGGCCCAACGACTCGCTGCCTGCGGGTATTTCCAAGCGTTCCTATTCTGTTTTGTGGACAGGAACGGAATTTTGGATGGGTCAATGGACGTCCGATTCCATCGCTCGATTTACAAAAGAGGGCAAACTCTTGGGTTTTTTGAGAACCGCTAACCTACCCGCCACAACGGGCAACGTTGGCATTCGCGGATTGACGATGGAAGGCACGAATATTTGGGCCACTAATACATCAAATATCCTCATGCGTTTAGACCGAACGACGGGAGCGATTGTGGAAACCATCACGATTCCCGCGATTCTTGCAGGGGCGCGCTTCGCCTCTTGGGACCCTACTGAGGGGGGCGGTTTTTGGGTGGGCAATTACGCCACCGACTTGTATAAAGTCAATAAATTGGGCGTTATTACGAAAACAATTCCCCGTGGCGTACATGGATTAATCTTAATGTGTGGCGCGGCTTACGACAGCGTGAGCGTTGGCGGGCCTTATTTATGGGTGCATTGCCAGTCGGATTATGTTGGGACGGGCTACAATGCGGCCATTATTCGGCAAGTTAAGCTCTCAAATGGCCTTGGTACGACGATTTTGCGCGACATGGTAACTGACGTTCCAACTTTGAACGCCAATTTTGCGGGCGGTATCACAATTGCCTCGATTCCTGGGTTTATGAAGCCTTCGCTCATTGCGGTTGCTCAAAATACGACAGCAAATTCAGGCGTTGTCGTCGGTTACGAACTTAATTTTGTTGAACCTAATTCCGTCGATATTGGCCTCGACAGCCTTAATTTAGCGAACGGTTTTACCGTCATGCCGTTGCGTCACCGCAGTCCGACAGCCTTGCGCGTTAAAGCCCGTAACAGTGGTTTTGCGCCCATTACAAACGGTAAATTGCTGACCGAATTGTACCGAAATACGGTCGAATTTGTCTATGACCAAAACGTGGTTGCCGACATTCCCGCCCTAACTTTTCAGTCTTTTACGACTGGAAACACCTTCACCCCGACGCTTACGGGCAATTATAGGGCTTACACGTATGCGTCCGCAACGGGCGATGCGAACCGCTTAAACGACACGGCCACCGTCTATTTTGCTATTAGTGATTCTACTTATGCGACTGACAATGTTGAAACGCCTAACACGACAGTTACAGCTTTGAGCATCGGCGGAACGGTTGCTGTACCTGGCCTCAAACGCTTAGGCATGAATTATAAACTGCCCGTTGCTTCGACGATTAATTCGGTTTCTGTCCGTTTTAGACCACAATTTGCGAACGATTCGGTTCAAATTAAAATTTATAAAATCGTTAATAACATACCGACCGATTCCATCGCTAGCAGCCCTATTTACCTTACAACAACGGACGATTCGGCCACCACAACCGCCGTTGTGCGAACATTACGCTTGACAAAACCGCTTAATGTTGCGGCCAATGAAGAGTTTGTGATTTGCCTCACCGAAGGACGCGGCAGTATGCGTTTGTCGGCAACAGCGAAGGGGTATCGGCCAAAAACGATGTGGGCGTATGGCACTTTTTGGATAAATACGGACACTTTTTCGAACGCCGCCTTTCGTGCAGCCTTGTATTTGCGCCCAAATATCAACGTGCGCGTCGGCACAATGGACGTGAACAGCAATATCAGCACCGTCAAAGCCTTTCCAAATCCCGTGAGCAACGCCTTGTCGGTGTCCGTACAGTTAAAAGATATGGATAATGCGACGATAGCTTTGCACGACATGGCAGGGCGGCTCGTGTTGCAAGATAAAGTGTCGGGGCAGCAGAGTTTTACAAAAAACTACCCCCTCAGTATTTTGCCCTCAGGGATGTATATTTTGACCGTTTCGACGGCCAAAGGGAGTTGGCAGGAGAAGATTTTTAAGGAATAAATGGAATAATGAATGGTAAATGATGAGTTTTACTAGGGAATGTATTTATCGTTAATCAGCAAAAAAAAGAGACTTTTCTTTTTAGACAGCAATAGATATTTTCTATTGCGAGCGAAGCGTTGATGCAGTTTAATCAATTGAGCATAATTTGAAAGTGAAATAAATTAATATTGTACAATAAAATATTGACAAGCAATGGCTCTAAAAAATTTGTCGTTTAAAAAAAAGTATTTAACTTTGTCATACATTTGAGGTTTAATAATTACCATAAATCGAGAAAATTTTTTAAAATGACAAAAAACAAACCGAAAGTACTTAGAATACCGCTTTACCTTGACCCAACAAGTGACTATGGTTTTCATAAATTATTTGGAGAACAAGCCAATAAAGATTTACTGATTGACTTTTTGAACTCAATGTTGCCAGACCATCATCAAATTGAGGATTTGACTTTCAAGCAAAGGCAACAAATACCTGACGATTCGGATGAGCGTTCCGTTATCTATGATATTCATTGCAAAGCGAAGTCGGGCGAGTATTTTATTATTGAAATGCAACGCGCCGCTCAAAAATATTTTCCAGAACGTTCCGTTTTTTACGGCTCAACGGGTATTGTAAAACAGGGGCGTAAAGGCAAAAATTGGAAATACAACCTTAAAACGGTTTATTTTATTGGTATTTTGGCTTTTGAATATGACATGGACAAAGCGCGTTGGGGCAAGCGGCAGTTGATGAGAAACTTCACTTTAAAAGATGAAAGCGGCATTGAATTGTCCGATACGCTTCAAATTAGATATCTGCAATTGCCTTTTTTCAAGAAAAAACCGCACCAACTCAAAACCCGTTTTGATAAGTGGTGTTTCTTCTTGAAAAACCTAGAAAGTTTTGACGTTATTCCTAACATTTTAAACGAACCTATTTTTATGAAAGCACTAGCTGCAACTAAAATAAATAAAATGGACCCGATGGAGTACGTGGCGTACCTCATGCGTCGCAATGCCAAGATGGATTATGAGGCAACGCTTGACTATGCCAAGGAACAAGGTATGGAACAAGGTATGGAACAAGGTATGGAAAAAGGCATCGAACTCCTTTTAAAGCAAGGCGTCTTATCTATTGAACTTATCGCCGACGCGTATAAAGTTTCAGTTGATTACGTTCTTAAAATAAAGGAGAAACTAACGCTTGCGGAGCAAAAAAGCGCGCAAACTATCTTCAAAAGAGGGCGGTCAGTAGCTAAATAATTAAGGCTTGACTTCGTGTGTTTTCCAAGCATCAAATTAAAAAAGCCGCGCATTGAATGACTCAATGCACGGCTTTTTTTGTTGTTTAGAAATATCAATTAATAACCAAATATCAACCAATATCTCCAATTTACGTGTGGCGAATACCCAATTTAACGCAAATAGCACGGTAGCGCGTGATGTCTTTATCGTGCAAATACGCCAAAAAACGCTTGCGCTGACCTACCAAAGCCAGCAAAGAACGACGGCAAGCGTGGTCTTGTTTGTTGGTTTGCAAGT
>JAYSRS010000071.1:0-19824 GCA_043720935.1 Saprospiraceae bacterium | reverse complement strand
AAAATTAAAAATTAAGAATTTAAACGGCGTAAGTATTTGATTTTCAATTTATTAAAAATTAAAAATTAAGAATTTAAACGGCGTAAGTATTTGATTTTCAATTTATTAAAAATTAAAAATTAAAAATTAAAAATTAAAAATTAAAAATTAAAAATTAAAAATTAAAAATTAAAACGGCCAGCAATTTCCGATTGGGTTTTTCATGTTGCGGCGTAGCTGCAAAACCTCGGTAACATAGCCCATATAAGTCCATTTTCAATGCGGTGTAACCGCAAAACCGCTTGTTTCGCGGTTACACCGCTTCAAAAAAGTGGTTAGCAGTTTAAATATTACCGAGATTTGGCAGCTACGCCGCCGTGAAAAAGTCAAAGTAGAAACAAAACGCCAAATTTAGACAAAATGGCTAATTCGACGGCTGTGCGGCTTAAAATTTAATCAAATTTTTGATTTTACGTTTTAGAGCAGGCCCCTCAGTACGGAACGGCTTTATTGACTTTTTTGCGTGAATGATTGGTCAAAACGGTTACTTTTGCGCGGCATTTATGGGTCACTGTTCACACTTTACCAGTAATTTCCGCTTTGGCTTTTTCACGGCGGCGTAGCTGCCAAATCTCGGTAATATTTAAACGACCAACCATTTTTTTGAGCGGTGTAACCGCTAAACAGACGGTTTTGCGGTTACACCGCAGGGGAAATCGGCTTCATGTACTTGGTATTACCGAGATTTTGCAGCTACGCCGCAACCTACAATCCCAAAGCGAAAATTACTGATACTTTACTTTATTTTTTCTTAAATATCTGATTAACAAAGAATTATGAATTTTAAAACACTTATTATTTCGGTTTTTGCTTCAAGTTTATTGATGGCTTGTGGCTCAAAAAATGTGGAAAAAAAAGACAACGGCTTGCAAGAAATTAGGCTTGACGAAAAGGCAAGTAATGCAGATATTGTCCGTCTGCCCGTATCGGTAGATGGCAAAGCGGACGCGTCAAATATGGCTAAAATGGTATTTGAAACGACCGAATTTAATTTCGGAACAATTACTGAGGGGGCCGTCGTGAAGTACGTTTTCAAATTTAAAAACGTAGGCCCCGTGCCGCTTGTCATTTCGGACATTCAAACGTCGTGTGGTTGCACCGTTCCCGATTGGCAACGGGCGCCGATTCAAGCGGGGGCGAGTAGCGAAATAAAAGTACAATTCAATTCGGAAGGTAAAAACGGCGTGCAAGAAAAAGCCGTGCGCGTGATTGCGAACACCCTGCCGAACGAGACGATTCTGATGGTAGCGGGTAGCGTTAATCCGAAATAGCTTAAAAAACCTTCAAAGAGTTGTGAATTAATAAGTTACGCAACTTTTAAATCCTGAAAATATGAAAAAACGCACTACTCCGTATTTTAGCCTAAAAAACAGCCGCAAGCCGTGACGACACGGCTTGCGGCTGTTTTTTCAATGCACGTAGCAACGTTTTTATCGTCAAAACACGTTTTTTACTGAGGGGGGACTCAATGACGAAATAACCAAGTTCGGAATTTTTAATTTTTAATAACCATCTAATCACATATTTTATGTTCTTTGCAACCATTAACTAAATCCTTTTTGACTAACACAATTCGTTGAGCTATGCGTAATGATTTTAAAGTTTTTGCCCTTGTTTCCGTAGGGCTGACGGCCTTAATTGGCTTATTTTGGCCCTCTTTTTTATGGGCTTTTATGGTTATCGGCCCCTTGGTTTTGCTTGGTTTTTACGACATGATGCAGACCAAACACGCCATTATGCGGACGTTTCCGCTCGTCGGGCGAGGCCGTTATTGGATGGAATGGCTGCGGCCAAAAATTTATCAGTATTTCGTCGAATCGGACATCGACGGACGCCCTTTCAACCGAACCGAACGGAGTATTGTCTATCAACGCGCCAAAAAAGACGTGGATTCAACCCCTTTCGGTACGCAACTCGATGTTTATGAAGAAGGTTACGAATGGATGAATCACTCGATTGCCGCGCGAAAATTTGAAGATTTGACGCAAGACCCCCGCGTTTTAATCGGCGGGCCCGATTGCAAACAGCCCTATTCGGCAAGTATATATAACGTGTCGGCGATGTCCTTTGGCTCGCTTTCGACAAATGCGGTGTTGGCCTTGAATGCAGGGGCTAAAATCGGCGGTTTCGCCCACAATACGGGTGAAGGTGGCCTAAGTCCGCATCACGTAGCGGAAGGCGGCGACCTTATTTATCAAGTCGGTACGGGCTATTTTGGTAGCCGAACGCCCGAAGGGAATTTTTCGGCAGACAATTTTGCGAAGACCACAAGTACCCCCTCAGTAAAAATGATAGAATTGAAGCTGTCGCAAGGTGCAAAACCTGGTCACGGCGGCATATTACCCGCAAAGAAAAACACGCCTGAAATTGCGCTGATTCGCGGCGTCGTTGCGGGTACGGAAGTGTTGTCACCGCCTTATCATTCTGCCTTCAAAACGCCAATTGAATTGTGTCAATTTATTGGTCAAATGCGCGAATTGTCGGGCGGCAAACCCGTTGGTTTCAAGCTCTGTGTAGGACATAAAAGCGAATTTTTAGCAATATGTAAAGCCATGATTCACACGGGTATTAAGCCCGATTTCATTACCGTTGATGGGGGCGAAGGCGGCACAGGAGCTGCCCCTTTGGAGTTCTCCAATTTTGTCGGTATGCCGTTCAAAGAAGCCCTCGCTTTTGTGCATGATGCCTTGTTAGGATTTGATTTGAGAAAGGACATAAAACTCATTACGGCGGGAAAAATCGTGAGTGGTTTTCATATTTTTCGCGCCCTTGCCTTAGGTGCAGACGCTTGCTACTCGGCACGGGCCATGATGATGGCTTTAGGCTGTATTCAAGCCTTGGAATGCAACAAAAACTCGTGTCCGACGGGCGTTGCGACGCAAGACCCCGAACTCGTTGCGGGTTTGGTGGTGATTGATAAAAAAGTGCGGGTTGCCAATTTTCATAAAGCGACGGTTCATGCGTTTGTCGAATTATTGGGCGCGTCGGGCTTAGAAAATGCCGCGCAAATCCGCCGTTCGATGATTAATCGACGTATAAATTCTAGCGAAGCAAAGCGTTATGATGAGTTATTTCCTTATTTGAAACGTGGTTGCTTGTTGAACGACGCCACGATTCCGACTTCATGGAAACCTTACATGGAAGAAGCAGATGCGGCAACTTTTGTGAAAAGTTTTGCGGATTTGACGCTGTAAATCTGTCTCAAAAAGTTTTATTTAAAAATGCGTAATTGCTTAGCTTATCAGCGGATTACACACATTAGCACGTATTGGATCATACTACTACACATGGCCCACTGATTTGACTGATACGACTGATTTACACTGATTTTTTTCTAGGAAATCATAAGAAAAATCAGTGTAAATCAGTCGTATCAGTCAAATCAGTGAGCCATGTATAAGTAGTATGGGATTGGATAAGGCATTTTATTTAACGGAATCATCGGTTATTTATCGCAAAATGAAAAATCGTTTCAAATCTATTGACAATTAATTAGTTACAACTTGACGCGGGTTTCAAACCCGCGTCAAGTTTGCGTTGCGATAAATAACCGATGATTCCGTTATTTAAAGCAAGTAAATTGACTAAATTATTTACGAGCATACTGAGGGGGCGTTAACTCTCATAAATAACTATTTTTTCTTAATAATCTTGCTGAACCACTTATCTGAAATTATTATTTTGGTGTCTGAATTAGTGGAAATCCGTGCAATTCATGGATAAGCTAAGTAGTTAAAAAAACAAAAACATTATGAAAAAGTATATTGTGTTTACGCTGTTTATAAGCCTTGCTTGTGCTACCACGCACGCGCAAAAGGCCGATGTTTACGGCTTATTGACGCCGATTCAATTGACTGAAACGACAACTGAGGTCTTGCTTGAAGACTATTTTATGGACGTCAACCGCATAGAACGGGTTGAAGTTGTGGATGCTTTGACCGCCGATTTGTCGAAAGACAAGAAGATTTTGACGCTCAAAGTCGTCAAAAACGCGCCCATTTTGTCAAATATGGACATTATACTGAGGGGGGGTAAACGCTTCTCTTTTTTGCTAAAAGGCTCACAACGTAAGGCTATACGCATGACGTTAAAAGATGATGGCTATAAAAAAGTGGGCATCAAGGGCGAAATGAACGCTTGGAATCCTGCCGACGGCGTGCTGAAAAAAGTAGGCAACAATTGGGAAATTGACTTAAACGTCAATGCAGGAAATTATGAGTACAAATACGTCGTGGATGGTATTGAAATTAAAGACCCGACTTGTAAAACGTCGTCGGGAAATGGCAATAATTCGTTATTGGTTTTGGCGAAGCCCGACCCTAAGAAAGTAACACAATTGTTTACAAATACAACAAATAACAACGTAATCACGATTGGATTTAACAACAAACCCACTAAAATTTTTGCTTATTGGAACAATCATTTAATCCTGTCATCGGCCCATAATTGGCGACAAAACAGCACTGATACGTTCAGCAATAACACGTTCAATTTGACGATTCCGATCGAAGCCACCTTCAAAAAACGCTCTTTCATCCGCGTTTTTGGGGTCAATAGGGAAGGGGTCTCTAACGATATGCTCGTGCCTTTGGAAGACGGAAAAGTGGTGACGACGCCTTCGCAACTCGACCGAAGCGATAAAGAAGCGCAAATTATGTACTTCGTTTTGCTTGATAGATTTAACAATGGCAACCGAAAAAACGACAATCCCGTTGAAGATTTGCGGGTGCATCCGATGGCGAATTGGCAAGGCGGTGACTTGGCGGGTGTGACTAGAAAAATAAACGATGGCTATTTTAAATCAATGAATATCAATGCTTTATGGTTGTCACCCATTACAAAAAATCCTGATTCAGCGTATCGAGAATACCCCGCCCCGCACCGTTGGTACACGGGCTATCATGGTTATTGGCCAACGCTTTCGAGCATGGTTGACCCGCATTTTGGCGATGATGCAGCGATGCAAACGATGGTGGACGCCGCACACGGAAAGGGCATAAATGTCTTGTTGGATTACGTTTGTCACCACGTTCACGTTGAGCATCCGATTTTTAAGCAGCATCCGACGTGGATAACGCCGTTTGAATTGCCAAGTGGCCAAAAAAATATTCGGATTTGGGACGAACAACGCCTGACAACTTGGTTCGACGATTTTATCCCGACGCTCAATTTGTCGCGCCCCGAAGTTGTAAAAATGAACACAGATTCGACGATTTTTTGGCTCAATAAATTTGACCTCGACGGCTTTCGACACGATGCTTCCAAGCACGTGCCATTGCCGTTTTGGCGGAGTTTGACGCGCCGATTGAAAGAAGATGCCCTGTCGAAAGGCAAACCGATTTATCAAATTGGCGAAACTTACGGCTCACGCGACTTGATTCAGAGCTATATCGGCACGGGAATGATGGATTCGCAATTCGATTTTCCCGTTTATTTTGACAGCCGAGAAGTGCTTGCGAAGGATTCGAGTAGTTTTGAGGCCGTCGAAACGACCTTGCGCGCCTCTTTCGACGCCTTCGGCTATCACAACACGATGGGCTATATCACGGGCAATCACGATCAAGCACGGTTCGTGTCGCTCGCGGGCGGCGGTCTGAAATGGAGCGAAAACGACCGCGAGGCAGGTTTTCAACGTAAAGTAGAAGTCGGCGATAAAATCGGCTACAATCGCCTCCAAATGATGACCGCCTTGATGTTCTCGCTGCCAGGCGTTCCCGTGATTTTTTACGGCGACGAAATTGGTATGGCGGGTGCAGGCGACCCCGATTCTCGACGGATGATGCGCTTCTCAAAATGGTCGAAATCGGAAAAAAATACTAAGAAAATGGCCGAAAAGGTTACTTTTTTACGTGCAAATCGTTTGAGTTTGACCTATGGAGATACCGAAATTTTGCACACCGAACGCGACGCATTTGTCTTGTTGCGCGACTATTTTGGCGAAGTCACAATCTCTGTTTTCAACAAAAAACGCCAAGCTGAAACGGTCAGTTTTGACTTGCCCGAACGGTTTAAAGACAAAATTTTGAAAGGCAATTTTGACGGAAAAATCGTGAAAGAGGGGTCGAAAGTGAGCGTTAAATTGGCAGGTGCTAGTTTTGAAATGTTAACGGATTAACAATTAGCAACTTTCGCTTTGTGATTTGATTGGAACACTGATTGGACTGATGCGGTTTTTTCATGGCGGCGTAGCTGCCAAATCTTGGTAATATTTAGACTACCCACCGCTTTTTTACGCGGTGTAACCGCGAAATAAGCGGTTTTGCGGTTACACCGCATAAAAAATTGGGCTTATCTGCTTAGTATTGCCGAGATTTTGCAGCTACGCCGCAATCGAGAATTCCACATTAGAAATTGCTACATTTTGACCACATACAGTACATAAATCATTAAAAATCAATTAATCATCATGTCTATTAAAACCGCTAGCCGTCTCGCTAGCATCAATGAGTATTATTTCTCAAAAAAATTGAAGGAAATAGCTACGTTGAATGCGGCGGGAAAAAACATCATCAGTCTCGGGATTGGTTCGCCCGATTTGCCCCCCTCAGTAAAAACGCTTGATGCGCTCATCGAAACGGCTCAAAAACCGACAAGTCATGCGTATCAAAGTTATGTCGGGATTCCCGCTTTACGCACCGCTTTTGCGGGTTTTTACAACCGACATTATGGCGTAGCACTCAATCCGACGACCGAAATTTTACCACTTTTAGGGTCAAAAGAGGGCATTATGCACGTTTGCATGACGTATTTGGAGACGGGTGACCAAGCTTTGATTCCAAACCCTGGTTATCCGACTTATCGAGCGGCGGTGACTTTGGCTGGTGCAGAATGCGTAAATTACGACCTTTCGGAAACGAATAATTGGTTGCCAGATTTTGACGCATTAGAAAAAATGAACTTATCAAAAGCCAAATTAATGTTCGTCAATTATCCCCACATGCCGACGGGCGCACAGGCCACACACCAAGCCTTTTCAGACATTGTGGCTTTCGCAAAACGCCATAACTTATTGATAATCAACGACAATCCGTATTCATTTATCCTCAACGAACACCCCCTCAGTATTTTGTCGGTTGACGGGGCAAAAGACGTGGCATTAGAATTAAATTCACTGTCAAAAAGCCACAATATGGCAGGTTGGCGCATCGGTGCTTTAGTGGGTCGCGCCGATTACTTGAGCAACGTGTTGCGTTTCAAATCGAACATGGATTCAGGCATGTTTCTCCCGCTTCAAGTAGCCGCCGTCGAAGCCCTGCAAGCGGATGCGGAATGGTATGCGGATTTGAATAAAATTTATGGAGAAAGACAGAAAAAAGTGTTCCAATTACTTGATTTACTTAATTGTACGTATAATAAAAATCAGCAAGGTATGTTTGTTTGGGCTAAGACCCCCCCTCAGTATTCAACAGGTTTTGAGCTATCCGACAAGGTTTTATATGATGCCAACGTCTTTATTACGCCAGGCGGTATTTTTGGCTCAGCGGGTGAGGCTTACGTGCGGGTGTCGCTGTGTGCGAAAGTTGAGGTGATTGAGGCGGCAGTTTTGAGAATTAAAGCTGCCTTATAAAGATGGCCATAAAATGTAAGGCTATTGCATATCGATTACCAACTTCTGATTTTCGCTTCGATATTTGTCGTCGAATAGCCTTCCACGAAGGGCAAACTCATCACTTTTCCACCATTTTTCAAGACAAAATCCGACCCGACAATCTGATGCGGTTGCCAATCGCCGCCTTTTACCAAAATATCGGGTGCGATGCGGCAAATCAAATCGAGCGGCGTATCGGTCTCAAAAACGACGAGGGCGTCCACAACTTCAAGGGCAGCGAGCAAATGCTGCCGTGTCAATTCGTCATTGATGGGCCGATGTTCACCTTTTAGCCGCCGAACGGATGCCGCCGAATTGAGGCCGACGATGAGTTTATCGCCCAAATCTCGCGCATCGGCCAAGTAATGCAAATGCCCATAATGGAGCAAATCGAAGCACCCGTTCGTAAAAACGACCGTTTCACCCGCCGCTTGCCAACGCTTGACGGTAGCCTCAATTTGGTCGAAAGTTTGAATTTTTTGATGAATTTTATCAAGCCTCATATTTTTGATGTGTTGTTAATCACAATTTTTATAAAGTTATCCACTTTGACATTGGTTATCCACAAGTATTTGTAGGAAAGTTACAAATGGCTTATTTTTAAGGGTTTAGCGGTGTTATTCGTAAGAAAAAGCTGTTTTAATTACCCCCTCAGTAGTTGCCTGCTTTTTTCAGTTACCAAAGAATATTTTTAATCTTAATTTTAAATAAAATAAAAAAAAAGCATTTTAATCTATTGGCAATCAATTATTTATATAATTATAAAAATAGAAATTGATTTATTTTTTAATTTGGTCAAAAATGTATTTAGCAAAATTACTATTCGTAAAAACGGGTAAATTATCGCTTTTAAGTAATTTTATTTATTGAATGTATAATTCTCAAATTATGTGGAAAACTTGTGGGAAAACTATTTTGATTTTCTCATATCCACAACTTGTCCACAATTTTTTCGGCTTCCAACAACGTTTCAGGTTTGCCCACATCGCACCAAATATCGGCATCGTGTCGCCACCCCATAACATTGTGTTGACCACAAACGGCCAAATACCAATCAATCATGGAAAAAAAATCGCCTTCGGGCGTCGTCTCAAAAAATCGCGGACTGACGACGTGAAAACAGCTAAACGAACACATTTCCAAGTCGGCGGCCATGCGGCCCATCCTCAGCGTTTTGGTTTTGGCGTTCATCCACCCGCACAAAGCCCCCTCTGTATTGTGCAACATGTAACGTGAAGTATCGCGTTTTTGGACGGCATACGTCGCAATCGCATCGTTTTCAAGGTGCGCGGCGTACATTTTCCGCAGGTCAATATTGCTCAAAATATCGGCGTTGCAGATAAAAAACGGCTTATCATCGTCGAAAAACCAACGCGCTTTTTTCAGTCCACCGCCCGTTTCAAGCGGTTTTTCGGCCTCGTGCGAGACTTCAATGCGGATGCCAAAATTGTCGTTTTTTGCTAGAAAAACGTCAATTTTGTCGGCAAAATGGTGCGTATTGATGATGATTTCGTTCACACCGAACTGAATCAACCGCCGAATGTTGATTTCCAAAAGCGACACCCCGCGCACTTCAACGAGTGCTTTCGGTCGGTCATTTGTCAGAGGCCGAAGCCGTGTGCCGAGTCCTGCGGCAAAAATCATAGCTTTCATAATTGGAATTAAAAATTAAAAATTCAGAATTAAAAATTCGCGGCGAAAGTCCGATGTTTTATTGAGATTTTGTAATTGTTTAACGATATGTCGTGGCTGTCACGCGACTTTTAAGTCGCAGTTTTTGGAGGTTGGGGTCAATTGTTCATGCGCCGCGACCTGAAGGTCGCGCCACGTGTACGTAAAAATCTAAAAAATTAAGTCGAATTTAACATGCAAACGGCGGTGTTGCGCGTTTTGTTTTAGGCAATTCGGCGTCTTATGTTTAATTTTGCTTTTTAAATTGGAAAACAGATGGTTTTGCGGTTACACCGCACAGAAAATTGGGCTTATATGCAGTATGTTACCAAGATTTTGCAGCTACGCCGCAATGAAAAATCTCAAAGAGTAAATGCTAAATTGTTAGTTAATAACTACCGAGTTCTTTGGTTGGAATTGAAACAAACTGCACAATTTCATTTTGCAAAATATTGATAATCAACGCGTTGCAAGTCGTACCTTTTCCTTATCAATCATAAATTTAAGAAAATGACCTTTAAAAATAAACTATTGACGGGCCTTTTGAGCCTTTTTTTGCTCCCTTTACTGAGGGGTCAAGAGGCTGTTGCGGGTTATATTTACAAGCAACCCGACGGGCGTTTTTTGATGAATGCCTATATTGACCAAAAAGGCGACACGATTATATACGTCGAATTGCGCGAAATTGAGATACGCGCACCGCGTACTTTCGCTTCTGCCGACGACTACAAACGGTGGGAACGTTACAAACGTCTCGCTCCGTCGGTCGTGCCGTATGCCGTGAAAGCGGTAAAAACGTACCGATTGATTGAGGCTACAACCCGTGACGGCTCAAACCGCGACCGTAAAAAATACATCAAATCGCTTGAAGAGGGGATGGAAAAACAGCTACGCGACCAACTCAAAAATTTGAGCAAAACCCAAGGTTTTTTGATGATTGAAATGGTAGAACGCGAGTTACACATGTCGTTTTTTGATTTAGTGAAAGACGTAAAAGGTGGTTTTACGGCTTTCTATTGGAACGAATTTGGCAAACTTTACGATTATCACTTGAAAGACGCGTATATGCGGGGCCGCGACCCGATTTT
This sequence comes from Saprospiraceae bacterium, assembly GCA_043720935.1. Classification (GTDB taxonomy): domain Bacteria; phylum Bacteroidota; class Bacteroidia; order Chitinophagales; family Saprospiraceae; genus JAAFJT01. The sequence continues at coordinate 9,438 of JAYSRS010000071.1, read as the reverse complement.
GGATTCGGTACTTGAGCAATATGATATGTCGTATTATAATTAGGTTTTGTTCCTACTCAATGACAAAAGGCTTTGGGTTTTGAGTTGCGCGTACACTTGAAATTTGGAAAAATGCCTTGATTTTAGCTTTAAAAAGCCGTTTCGAACCAACGAAACGGCTTTTTTAAGCTAAATACTGAGGGAGTCTAACTCAAAACAAATCTTCATAATGCTTATCAAAAAACGTTTCAATATCGTCTAATAATTGTGAATTTGTTTCGACAGCATGAACATTGAGCATTAAATAAGCACTTTTTTTTAGGGTAAATCAGATGTTTAAACTCTAACGGATTGAATTTTCGACCCATCACTTTGCTATATTAGCCGTCATAAGTTGGAATTTTCTTTCAGATAGGCGATGGGCTTTCAAGAAAAATTTAACAATGCACAAATTATAGGCGTCAAACTCATCAATATATACCAAATAAATATTATTCTTACGACTCTTAAAATGGAAAATGTGACGGCGAAACCTCAAATCGCCGTCACATTCCATTCGACTGCCTACTTTGACGAATGTGTATGCTTCGTTTTGACCAAACATATTTGTATTTTATGCAAGATAATTGTAAGCCGAAGGGCGGTCTGCCCACAATTCTGCCTCTGTTCGTAGCTGAAAAAGACGTGGTTTTGTATCGTTTGGAAGCGTATCTAATTCTTTTAACGCCGCGCCAATTCTATCAGTAGAGCCTTGCATAGTAGCAAAAACTTTCTGAATTTGAGCCAAAATAAATCGCAAAACCCAAGGTGCATCTAAAATTTCGGTCATCGCAATAGGTTGTAACAAAGCCGTTACAGACACTAGACTGTCATAGGATTTACGTGTGTTGGTATAATTATCCGCCGTAATTTTAATATCCGATGGAAATTTTTTACACAAGCGATAACGTAAATAAGCCAAAATTAGAACAGATGGAAAAACAGCGATATGTATAAACACATAAATACCAATCTTTCCGAACCATTCTTTGACACTTTTTAAAAGAGCAGACGCTTTCAGCACCAAGTCAACGGAGTGTCGGCTTGTCGTCGTAAAATCATCAAGTTGGATAGACGCGTACATTATTTATAGCTTTTTTTTGTTAAGTAAAATGTGCTGCTATTAATTGTGGTCAACAAAAGTATCTCCGCAAGTGGAGATTTCCAAAAACCATGACGATATTAACAAACTTTTATTTCAATCATAAATGACTTTTCTACTGCGAAATTCATCGAATCAGCGTCACTTCTCCCTTGTACAACAAAATTTTCCCGTCCAAAAACTCGACTACTACTACGAAAACATAGACATCGGGCGGCATCGCAACACCTCTGACCGAGCCGTCCCAGCCTGATAACTCATCATTGAGTGGCACGTCGTTTTGGTCAAAAATAGGGTTGCCCCAACGGTTGAAAATTTTGAAAGACTGAACACGGCGAACCGATTTATCGCCAAAAATCGTAAAACGGTCGTTCACAAGGTCGTTGTTCGGACTAAACGTCGTTGGAATAAAAACGTGGCGTGGTTTATTGACAGTAATCGTAATTTGATCATCTATCGAACAACCCGCCGAATCCCGTGCAACGAGTTTATAAACCGTTGATTCTGTAGGTTTTACATAAGTTGGAAAACACGTTGAACACTGGATTGAACTGTCTTTTGGCGTCCACGTCCATTGCAAATTTTTAGGTCTAAAATTCATAAAACCCGTCAAAAGTGTACTGTCGCCCAACACAATCGCGCGGTTGCTGCCCAATTCGAGGCTGCGGTCGGGTGCTTCTGGAATTTCGACGGTCGTTTGCACGTTGCAGCCTTTATTATCAACGATTTGGAAGGTGGGGAAGCCCAATCTGACGCTGTCAACTTTGAACGGCAAAACTGGAATTGCGAAACGCATATTTTTAAAAATAAATATATAAGGTGCTGTACCGCCTTGAATTGAGTCAATTTTAAATCCGCCTAGACTTTCGTTGTAGCAACGCGGCGCGATGCCCGTAGCCTTCACTACAATCGGCGGCGGCTCGGTCAATCGGATAGAATCTTGCACAGAACAACCCGCGCTATCGGTCACCACGACCGTATATGTACCCACCCGAAGGCTGTCAATTTGTGGGCCTTTGCTGCCGTTGCTCCACAAGGCAACATACTGAGGGGTCACATTTTGAGTGCTTGAAATTTTCACACTACCATTGCTACCACCGTTACAACTAATTGATTGTGAAACAGTTAGCACAATTCGCATAGTGCTTGGCACAAAACGCGTTTGGGTAATAACGACTGAATCGCAGCCGCGACTGTTGCGTAAAACGCGGGTTCGGTTGCCTAAAAGATTGGAGTTACAAGTTGTTTGTTGAACTATTGTTGTGTCGTTTTTTACCAGTTGTAACGTCAAGATGAGCGTTGAATCGCACCCCTCAGTATTTTGCAAAATTCTCGTGAAAACACCCGCCGTTTTGAGCCAAATAGTACCAAAACGGAAGCTGTCGTTGCGACAAATTTTCTGATTAAGCGGCGTTGTATCGCGTCGTGAAAGCATTTTTGTTGTGATAAGCATTGAATCACAAGTATTTACGTTCCTTAAAAATACCGTATCTATGCCCGTTGCCGAAGGTGTGCAAACTTTTACCGTAAGGCGTGTTGTACTTTTATTATTAACAACTAAATTTAATATAACAATTGAATCGCAGTTGTTTACTTTCGGGAAAGTATCGCGGAAGAGGCCTGTCGTTTTGTAAAATATATTTTTAATTCTAACACTATCGCCTAGGCAAATCGAGCGATTTATAGATGTCGGCACATTTGACGGACAAAGGCAATTTTTAACGTTAATCAAAATGCTCGGCGCGTTGCGACAGCCGTTTGCGTCAATAAATTCGTGCTGCACTTCGTTCCCGCCAATATTCGCTAGGTTGGGATAAAAAAAACCGTTTTGTACGCAATTGCCGCAAGTTCTTGAATAAAAACGGCCTCCCGTTGCGGGTGTGCCGACGAGCGCGTAAGGCGTGGCATCGTTGCAAAGCGTGTCTATGACGGGCGTAATCGTGACGACAGGCAAGGGATTTATCCACACTTTGACGCTGCCCGTGTCCCGACAACCATTCACATCTTGGCCTTCCGCATAAAAAGTATAGACTGGCGCAGGTAAAAAAAGCGCGTATAAAGTGGCCGTGCCGTTTTGCGGATTCAAGGCCGACGTGCCGATTTGCGGAAAACTCGCCCACGTATAATTGTTTGAACCACGCGCCGTGAAAACGGTCGTTTCGTCGTTGCAAATCGTATCATTTGGCGTGACCGTTACGCGTATTTTTTGGACATTGTACGTTTTTATGTCAACTGTATCGGTTTTGACACAGCCGCTTGCATCGGTTGCCCGAAGTATATAACGTATTGATTTTGAAACAATTAGCGAATAATTTAGGCTTGCGGAGAGGACAGTTTCACTCGCTGATGTGAGCCAATTTGTTGTTACAGGAGGCGTTCCGCCTAAAATTGCCCCCCTCAGTGTTGCCGTCGAATTTGGGCAAAAAGTGGCATCGCCGAATGCTTGAACAGTGATAGCATTGGTTTGCGGAACGAGGATTTGAGCCGAATCCATGCAGCCTAACACGTCAGTTGCAATGGCGTGAAAAATGCCCGAAGGCAAGCCAAGGGGTAGAAAAACACCCGATGGAATCGTCGTTGGCCCACGCCAAGTCATGGTGTAAGGCGCAAAACCGCCCGTGACGGACGTTGAAATGCTGCCCGTCGGTGCGCCGCCGCAGGCAACTGCCGTTGTACCTAAAATATTGATTTTTACTGAGGGGTGTCCAACAGTATCTTTTTGGAAAACGATGTGCAAATTAAAGCTGCCGCGATTTTCAGAACCATAAATTTCCATCCGCGAACGCGTCCCCAAATCGCCTTGCCAAACCATCGTTCCGCAACCCGTCGAACAGCCTGGTGCGGCGTAAGATTGGTCAAATTCAAAGACGCCATTTCCGTCTGCATCCAAGCGAATTCGGGCATTGTCATCGTAGTTTTGTAGGAAAATTTTGTAAAAACCGCAAGGAAAACCTTCTCTTTTCGCCAACACTGAAAACGAATCTGCACGGACATTACAGCCGTCATACGTCGCTTTTGCACCATCGGCGGCTACGGCTTCGGAGGGTGCGCTGTTCGGTTTCCAACCATCAAAAGCAGTGTTAAATTCAAAACTTCCATTAATTGTATCGGCGGGAATTGTCGTGGGGTCATGGTCTGCGGCGGTGTAAAATCCCTTGAAATCAGTCGTATTATACGTGTTTTGGCCGTCAAAAGCCAAGACATTCCAAAACCCATTGCCGTAAGTTGGCACGGGCGGAATGACGCACGCCAAGCGCACAGTCGGCATACACGTAACGCCCGCGCCCGTGAGATTGCCGCCGCCGTAGGTCAAAGTGCCATTAGCGTTTGGCGTTATATATGAGCCTTCATTGAAACCAACGGGCGGATTTGTGGTATTGAGATTCGGTAATTTTTTAATGTCGTAAGTAAATTGCGAACAGGTTTGGCCATTGAAGGCGAAATCAATTTTTCGCAAGCAACCCGTCGTGCCGCATGAGCCATTTTGGGGATAATTCCGAAAAATAGAGACGCCCCGACTTTGTGCCGTCAATGTACCAAAAACGACAAAAACCTTTGAGCCGCACAACCGACTCAACGCATCAGGCGAGAGATAAGTTACATCCGTAGAATCTCGGTTATTGAAGACCAAAACTGTAGAATTTGGTGGAATTATGCCATTGTAAGGAGTAGAAAAAGCGTTTCTGAACACCGTTCCGTAACCGCAAGCCGCACCCGCCGCCGTGTTGAGAGCCTGCAAAGCTGCTACATTTGCCGAATTATTGGTCACGACAACCGAGCCAATAAAGGCTGAATTGAAAGGATTTGAGACGCTCAAACCGAAATTTCGAATGTCGAAAGGGGCCAAATTTGTCCGTAAAACGACGTATTCTGAACGAAATTCGTCACCACAAGCGTCAATCATGACTTCGGATACTGAGGGGTATGCGGGAGGGCAATTCGAAGTCCAACCGTCGGTTTGGGCGACGGCCAAAGGCATAAAAGCTGCCAATAGAAAGGTGGAGAAAATAAAGAAATGCCGCATATCAGAGTGTTGCTTTTGTATATTCGGAGGGAAAAAGGTGAAAAGTGGGGCAAAGATACGGGTAACATTTGGTCGGCGAAATACTCTAAATTAGTTAGTTTATGAGTTATAAGTTATGAAAGATGAGTTATGAGTTTTAAGACATTTACGACTAATTTTTTCCAAAAATACTGAGGGGCCTATTTTTGCCGCATCAAGTCGTACCACTCATAACTCATAACTCATAACTCATAACTCAAAAAAGCCCTTCGATAATTTTATCCGCCGTCATGCCTTCTGCTTCGGCCTTGTAATTTGGCACAATGCGGTGGCGCAAAACGAGTTTCGCAATCGCTTGAACATCCTCAATATCAGGCGAGTATTTTCCGCGAATCGCGGCGTGGCATTTTGCACCCAAAACCAAGTATTGCGACGCCCTTGGGCCTGCGCCCCAACTGATGTAATTGTTAACGGTTTTGGTTGCGCGCTCGGTGTTCGGGCGCGTCTTTGAAGTCAAGCCAACGGCGTAAGCCAATACATTGTCAGCAATCGGAATTTTGCGGACAAGTTGTTGAAAATCAAGGATTTGCGCGCCTGTAACGATGTGATTCAATTGAACAGATTTGCCCGAAGTCGTGTTTTTGACAACTTGAACTTCGTCTTCATAGCTCGGATAATCCAACGGAATATTGAACATAAAACGGTCGAGTTGTGCCTCGGGAAGCGGGTACGTACCTTCTTGTTCAATCGGATTTTGAGTTGCCAAAACGAAGAAAGGCGACGGCAAAATGTGGCGACTGCCGCCAACCGTCACGCAGCGTTCTTGCATCGCTTCAAGCAATGCCGCTTGCGTTTTAGGCGGTGTACGGTTGATTTCGTCCGCAAGCACGATGTTGGCAAACAACGGGCCTTTGTTGAATTTGAAATGACGGTCTTCGCCCAAAATTTCTGACCCCGTAATGTCCGAAGGCATCAAATCGGGTGTAAATTGAATGCGTTTGAAGTCCAAATCAAGCACTTCGGCGATTGTCGAAACCAACAAGGTTTTTGCAAGCCCGGGAACGCCGACCAAAAGGCTGTGGCCATTGGAAAAAAGGGAAATAATCACGGCGCGAACAACGTCGTCTTGCCCGACGATGACCTTACCAATCTCTTTCGATAAGTCTTTGTACGATTGAGCGAGCGCATCTACGGCCTCGACATCTGAACGATAATTTGCGGTTGCTGTCATAATTTATTGCTGAATTGTGTTGGATTTCTTACGAGGTAATGATGAATTATGAATGATAAATGATGAATAGTAAATCGTACAAATGACTAATAATCAACACTTTATGAACGATTAAAAATGATTTTATGTTTAAAAATAGCTTAAATAGTAAATTTTATGCCCAAATACTGAGGGGCCTCCACATCTATATTTTCGCTAACATTTAGGAAATTTTAAAAATTTCCTAAATGTATTTGACCTGTAACTTTGAAAATACAAGGAAAAAACGACTTACTAAACGTTGCTTTGCCGTCGTTTGTTTCATGTTAAAAAGCGGGAAACTTTTTCAAGCACCCCCACTTCCCACTTATCACTTCCCACTTATCACTTCCCACTTATCACTTCCCACTTCCCACTTATCACTTATCACTTCCCACTTATCACTTCCCACTTATCACTTATCACTTCCCACTTCCCACTTATCACTTCCCACTTATCACTTCCCACTTCTCACTTATCACTTTTCGCACGTCCATACCCATTCGGCCAAATCCGCTTTTTTGCCGCGTAGCGAAAAATGCCACCACTCGGTTGATGTGCCTTCAAGGCCGACGGCTTCCATGGTTTCGTTCAACAGTTTACGATTATCAAGAATTTGTTTAGAGAACTTGGTATAATTGCCGTGGGCTTTTTCTGTAAAATCGTCGTAGCCTGTTCCAAAATCCAATTCCTTGCCGTCTTTATCCACAATCGTCAAATCTACGGCAAAACCACGGTTGTGCATCGAGCCTTTTTTCGGATTTGCGACGTACCGCGCATCGGGGACGATTTTCCACAATTTATATTGAACAGGTCGCGGACGGTAGCAGTCGAACATTTTTAGGCCACCGTAGCCTTTTTTTTGCAGCATTTTGTTGGCTTTTACAATCGCTTCGGCGGCTTCGGCGCGTAGAAAACAACGGCTACATTCGTAAACTTGTTGTTTCATAAAATTATTCGTCGTTGCGTAGCGAATGTCAAGCGGGATTGACGCATCCACTTTTGTCAATTCTATCCAACCTTTTGGCGCGGCTGCATAGGGTTTTTGAGCGCAACTAACGCTTAAAAACAAGCATAAAAAGACCAAAAACGGTAAAAATACTGAGGGGGTGCTAATTCTAAACATGAGCAGTTTTTTTATTTTAAAACGAGTTTTTAGGCGGCGAAGATAGACAGGAAACGCATTTTTGCAACCTACGAGCGATGTCAAATTTCAAATTTCAGATAATTGGGCTTATCTGCTTCGTGTTACCGAGGTTTTGCAGCTACGCCGCAATCGAGCATCCCACATTAGAAATTACTGCCTAGTTAGCAGCAATTTCCGCTTTGGCATCATGGCACACTGATTGGACTGATACGACTGATTTGCACTGATTTTTTTCTAGGAAATCACAAGAAAAATCAGTGTAAATCAGTCGCATCTGCTTAATCAGTGGCCCATAAAATCCCAAAGCGGAAACCGCTGTCTAGTTAGCTTACAATTTCTTAAACCTTTGAACGTCAACTTTTTAAGGGAAACAATGTTCTTACTTTGAATCGTTCCAAATTGTTTTAATTATTCAGTCATTTCAGATTTGACAATTTTTGAGTTGTCAAATCTCATGCAACGCATAAAAAACGTATCACACCTCTAATTATGAAAATAGGCATTGTTTGCTATCCGACTTTTGGCGGAAGTGGCGTGTTAGCAACTGAACTTGGTTTAGGTTTGGCGCGACGCGGCCATCAAATTCATTTTATTACCTATCGGCAACCTGTCCGCTTGGCGCAACAACATTTTCACGAAAACGTGTACTTCCACGAAGTGAGCAACGCCGATTATCCATTGTTTGAATACCCACCTTACGACACGGCTTTGGCCTCAAAAATGGTGGACGTTGTGAAGTATGAAAACCTTGAACTCTTGCACGTACATTACGCAATCCCTCACGCGACAGTCGCTTATATAGTAAAAAAAATTTTACTAAATGAAGGCCGTTACGTTCCCGTTGTCACAACACTTCACGGAACGGACATTACTTTGGTGGGTACAAATCGGGCTTTTGCGCCTGTTGTCGAGTTTGGTATTAATAAATCTGATGGGGTGACTGCCGTTTCAGAGTCGCTCAAACGCGAGACTTGCGCGCAATTCAATATTCAAAATGAGATAAAAGTCATCTACAATTTTATTGATTTTGACCGATTTAAAAAAATCAATAAAGACCATTTCAAGAAAATTATTGCCCCAAATGGCGAAAAAATCTTGATTCATACCTCCAATTTTCGCAAAGTGAAACGCGTTGAAGATGTGATAAAAGTGTTTGACAAAGTGTCAAAAAAAATTCCATCCAAATTGTTATTGGTGGGCGACGGCCCCGAACGGCAGAACATCGAAGACCTGTGTCGGCAGTTGGGTTTGTCGCAAGAAGTCCGTTTTTTAGGCAAGCAAGACGCCGTAGAAGAGCTGTTAGCAATAGCTGATTTGTTCGTTATTCCTTCGGAAAGTGAGAGTTTTGGCCTCGCCGCTTTAGAGGCAATGGCGTGTGAAGTGCCTGTTTTATCGTCAAATGTCGGCGGTTTACCCGAGGTGAATATTCATGGCGTGACGGGTTTTTTAAGCGATGTCGGCGATGTTGACAGCATGGCGGCTCACGCAATTGACTTGTTGAGCGATGAAGAAATGCTACAAAAATTTCGTGAAAATGCGTTAATTCAAGCAAAAAGGTTCGATATTCACAATATTTTGCCGCAATACGAAGCGTATTATCAAGAAGTTTTGGAACGCGCAGTTTGGGAAAAAGCGGTTTAAATTTCGAGACACGACTTTTGGCGGTTTGCTCTTGGGATACGGCTTTTTATGGTCGGATATTATCGCCTATACGGCGGGTGTCGTGAGTGGTTATTTCATGGATAAAACCGTAGAACATGAAACATCCCGAATTTTCTAACAAGATAATTCGGGATTTTTTATGCCCCAAAACGACATTTATGACGGTTTACGCACTGTTTCTCGCTGCGCTCGAAAGGCGTGCGGGAAGGGATTTTTAGGGGCGACGTTGTTTTTTGTTTAAAAATCGAAGATTTTTA
>JAYSRS010000070.1:0-6461 GCA_043720935.1 Saprospiraceae bacterium | reverse complement strand
CAAATAATGAGTTATCCACTTAAGGATTTTATGGGCCACTGATTGGACTGATGCGACTGATTTACACTGATTTCTCTTTTGTCATTTAGAAGGAAATCAAAAAAAAATCAGTGTAAATCAGCCCTATCCCTTCAATCAGTGGCTCATAACGTAGCATTAGCAATTAATTTAAAATCAAAACGCCCGTTGCCATGAATTTAATGTCTTCTTTGGGCTGCGTAATTTTAGCGATTTCGTCTTTCGATTTACCCGCATCTTCTGCAAAATGGCGCAATTCATCCACCGTTGTTGTCTCTTTGAAGGCGTTTCCGACCATCACCACTTTCTTTCCTGCGAGGTCTTTGGGCATAAAAAACGCGTAATCTTTGAATTTGACGAACATTGACGGCGCGCCTTTGTCGCTCGAAATATTCATCCAACAACCTTTCGCTTTGCACACAGCTTCGACCGTACCCGTCACTTTTACATTGTCAATTTTACCTGCTTTCGACATTTTTTCCAGCATCGTATCATACGTAACAGCGTCTTTTGCCGTTACTTTTTCGCCAAAAGCCTTGCCGTCGCCTTTGTTTTTCTGAAAAGCATCGTAGGCTTCCGATTCTGACACTTCTTGTTTAGCCGCTGTTTTTGTTGCGGTGTTGCAACCAATCGCCAAAACGGCAACGATACTGAGGGGGGTAAAAATTTTCTTAAACATGATTTAGAATTTTAATTTAATTAAACATTTTTTAAGCGTATTACGTCATGACCCACTGATTGGAGTGATGCGACTGATTTTCGCGGATTTTATTTCGGAATTATCGGCTTTATGGTACAGCGTACATTTACGAAATCTTCAAGATTTCGTAAATGTACGCTGTACCATAAAGCCGATAATTCCGAAAAACTTTATTAATTACGTATTTTTTTTTATTTTAATGATAAAATAATGCTATTCGTAAGCAATTACACCTAAAACGCGTGCAATTTAAACGACTATTTAGGAAAGTATCAATAGTTTGGCGTTTTATTTTTTGACAAAATACTGAGGGGGCTATTTTCAGGAATCGAGCAATCCATCAAATTATTTCCTCCTTAAAAATAGGCTACATCAAAAACGCGGCGAACTTTGCAACTCCTTTTTGTGGTTAAGGACGTTGGTAAGGAAGTACGGGGGCAAAATAGATGCGCTTTAAATCATTTTAAGTTGATTCCTAAAGCAATCAAAAGTAACCAAATGCTTTCTTTGAGAAAATAATGAATGTACAAATCATTGATTGTCTTGTTTTTATAGATTTATCATTTATCATTCATAACCCCTCATTAACCTTTTAATTTCATTAAAATATCAAAATTATTTTGCAGAGTAAAGAACATAAATTTCAAGTCGGGAGCGACAATCGAGGTAAAGGCATTGTTAAAGAAACGGAACAGGCGATTTTAGTCGCCCTCATTTTGCCCAATCAGAACGAAGAACAGACGACCGAATACCTCGATGAACTCGAATTTTTGGCCCTCACCGCGGGCGCGCAAACCCTCAAACGGATAACGCAACGGCTGCCGCATCCCGATACGCGGCATTTTGTCGGAAAAGGCAAGGTTGAAGAAATAAAACAATACATTGACACGCATGAAGGCGTAACGATGGTGATTTTTGACGACGACCTTTCGCCGAAACAACAAGGCATTTTGGAAGAGGCGTTGAAGGTAAAAATCCTTGACCGCTCGACCTTGATTATCGACATTTTTGCCCGTCGCGCTCAAACCGCACAGGCCAAAGCACAGGTAGAACTCGCGCAATTGCAGTACCTTTTGCCGCGTTTGCGGGGTTTGTGGACGCATTTGGAACGCCAAAAAGGCGGTATCGGGATGCGTGGACCGGGTGAAAAAGAGATTGAAACCGACCGCCGTCAAGTCCGTGACAAGATTTCTTTTTTGAAAGAAGAACTCAAAACCATTGACCGACAAGCCCAAACACAGCGTAAACAACGCGGTTCTGTGATTCGCGTGGCGATGGTCGGCTACACAAACGTCGGCAAATCAACGCTGATGAATGTGTTGTCGAAAGCCGATGTTTTTGCTGAAAACAAGCTGTTTGCGACGCTCGACACGACGGTTCGTAAGGTTGTTTTTGAAGCCATGCCGTTTTTGCTGTCCGATACAGTTGGTTTTATCCGAAAATTGCCGCATCACTTGGTTGAAAGTTTTAAATCAACGCTCGACGAAACCCGCGAATCCGACATTTTGATTCACGTTGTTGACATCGCACATCCGCAATACGAAGACCAAATTGCTGCCGTTCAGCAGACCTTGAAAGACCTAAAAGTCGATGATAAACCGACGTTGATGGTGTTCAACAAGATGGATTTGTATCGAGCGCGTTATTTCGACGACCTTTTAGACGCCGTTACGCAAGCCGATATTGAAGCAGGTTTGATAGATAATTTGACGACTAAATACGGTGAATCGTCCCTCATTTCGGCAGGAACAAAGGAAAATTTGGAAGAGTTGAAAGAGCGTTTGAAACGTTTGGTAAAAGAGCAATATGTTGTGCGTTATCCACATCAAACGCAGCAGTGGTAGGATTCTAAAATCTTAGGAAGATTCCTTCAATCTTCCTAAGATTTATACGCACTCAAAAAGAGACCCCTCAGTATAAAACACCGTTTTTAAGCCTAAAAACACGTTTTATACTGAGGGGTCTGTTTTTTGTCCTTGGAGACCATATAAAATGTTGATTTTGATAAAAAGTAGGGTAACTATTTTAACCTAATTTCGCTTTTACCGATTCTGTAAAATCGAACAAACTCTTATTACGAGTGACAAATGCATTCAGATTTTTCTTCTTTTTAAAATCAATGGTTTGCTTGTCAAAGAAGTCTTTTTTATTTCTGCAACCCTTGTTTGTTACGTTTTTACGGGTCAATTCTGACTGCAATTTGGGTTTTGGATCGATGCGTTGAACGGTATCTTCATTCAAATAAATGGTTAAAATCCATGATTCCATTTCTTCAATCGTGATGGCGTAAAGGAGTTTGTTTTCATAGTGATTGTCGAGCCATGTATTTACTTTTTCTATCACATTTTGTCGTAATTCAGACCCGTAATCGGCGTTGTTTTCCTTCGTTGGACGCAAGACGCCAAAATCCGTTTCTTCACATTCTGCCGTATCTAATTGAATGACAATCAATTGATTATCAGCAACTTGAAAGAAATTATCAAATACAATACGTTCCAAACAATCATTTTTCACGCCTTGCCAAGTGCCGCCTTGATAGCCTTTATCGGTTGCATCGGTTCGATATTTTGGGCGCAACGGCAGTATATCAGCCGACTGAACGCCAAGCCCAATTAAGATATTTTCGATAACAATTTGGTCGGTTTCTCCTTCCGCAATGATTCCAATTTTAGGCATAATTTAGAAGTTTTTAGGCGTCGCTCCAAGGTAGCCGCGTGTCCACAATTCGGATAATTTAAGTTGTTCGGGTTTGTTGTCGGCATTGAGTTGAATGCGACGGGCTTTGGTGTGGCCGTTGTTGTTTCGATAGACCTCAAAAAGCCGAATATCGTCGTCATTTAAGTTCAAACCATCCAAAATTGCGGGGTTGTGGGTTGTGATAAGTAACTGTTTTTCAGAGCCTTCTTCTTTCGCCAAATCACAAATAATCGTCATGATTTCACGACATAAATGCGGATTCAAACTGCTTTCTATGTTGTCAATCGCAAAAAACTTGGGTGTTCTTTTACTAATCATCAAAGCCAAATAAAACAAAATATGTAAAATCCCTTCGTTGGAGTTCTCCGCCGAAAAAACATTGTTTTTACGCATCATAAAACGGTCTTTGAAATACAAAACCGACTTACTCCGATTGAGTTTGTAGCCGCGCAATTTCAAAGCGTCATCCATATCCATAAAAAAATCGTCTAACCAACCCATCAAATAATTGTAACGCTTCAATTTTCCCATCTCGTCTTTGTCAAATGACGCCAACAAAACATCTAAACCTTCGCCGTTGATGCCCAAAGGTTCTTTGCGGCTTTCGGTGTGGATGCCGCGTAGAAAGGTGGTGTTAGCGGTGTAGATTAGGAAATCTTTTAGAGCTAAGTAGTTAGATTTTTCAGAAAATGGTGTACTTCTACTCAGTTTATTAAACGTTTCTAAAAATTCTAGTAATTCAATACTTGTTTTTTGTGATAAATCTATGTTAGCAAGACCATACGAAAATTTATTAAATTCATTATTGTTTGCTTTCCAATTAGGGAAATAATCCGCATTCACTGTCTCTAAATCAAATGAAAAATCTTTTAATATACTATCAAAAAAACTTATATTAATCGTTTTATCTTGCTTTTTTTCTAAAAAAGAACTCAACATTAAAGAGGACATTGCCACTCTAACACCCTTTGAAAAAAGAACATCATTATCAAATTCACCATTCCCCGCCGCCGCACTTGCGAAGGCAATCGCCTCCAACAAATTAGATTTTCCGCTTCCATTTTCGCCAATAAACACATTTACGCGACCCAATTCAAGGGTTTCGTCATAAACGGATTTAAAATTTTGGATTCTTATTTTTTCAAACATTGCGTGTAATTTTAAAGAAAATGACTGCTTTTTCTGATGAATTGCGTCCTCAAGTTGACGCTCGTTTTTCTAAGATTTTTTTATTTATTTCAACTTGATATCACAAATTGTGACCTCAAGTTGAAATATGTAAAATATTACTATATAAACATCTAATTTTAAAATAGTTATAAATATATTTAGAATTTATTTCTAAATTTGAGGTCACAAATTGTGACCTCAAGTTTCTATGTTGTTAGAAATACTGTTTAAAACCCAACTTGAGGACACAATTTGCGTCCTCAAGTTGACATTCCCAAATCTAAAATTAGTCCTCCAATATCTCAATATCTTAATACCCTAATTTCCTAATTTTTCAACGGCTTTTGCAAACGCCAACAACTTCCCTTCTTCCCACTTCGCCGCCATAAATTGACAATGCTGTTTGCCCAAAGCGATGGCAGGAATGCCCGCTAAATTGGCCAAAACGGTGTAAATATCTGCTAAATACATCGCCACAGGGTCGTCCGATTTTTCACCAATTTTCCACGGCTTCACGGGCGAAACGGGCATCATGATGAAATCGTAGTCTTCAAAAATTGCGGCCAAGCGTTCAGCTACCAAACGCCGTGCTTTTTGAGCCTTCGTATAATACGCGTCGTAATAACCCGAAGATAAAACAAAAGTACCTAATATGATACGCCGTTTGACTTCCTCTGAAAAACCTTCGGTGCGGCTTTTTCGATAGGTTTCTTCCAATGTTTTAACGTTTTCGGCGCGATAACCGTAACGAACGCCATCAAAACGACTTAAATTTGACGAGGCTTCGGCGGTCGTCAAGACGTAATAAGTGGGGACAACGTAGTCAAAATATTCAAAATCAACCGATTCTACGACGTGACCCGACCCCCTCAGTATATCAAGCATTTTTAGGTTCATGTCTCGAATATCGGTATCTAAACCATTGGTATTCAAAGCTTTGTCGAAATAGGCAATTTTATATTTTTTAGTATCTTCCTCTAACTTCTCCACATATTTATCAACAGGTAATTGACTGGCCGTCGAATCAAAATCATCGCAACCCGCCATAATTTCCAAGAACAAAGCGGCGTCTTCCACCGAATGCGTCAACGTCCCGATTTGGTCAAACGACGAACCGTAGGCCAACAAACCATGCCTTGAAATGCGGCCATAAGTCGGCTTCATGCCAATCACTTCGCAGAAATCCGCAGGTTGCCGAACCGAGCCGCCCGTGTCCGAACCCAAAGCTACAAGGCAGGTGTCCGCTTGCACCGACACCGCCGCACCGCCCGACGAACCGCCCGCAACTAATTGATTATCAGCGGCATTGCGTACCGCCCCGTAAATCGAATTCGTATTATCGCTGCCCATTGCAAACTGGTCGCAATTGGTTCGACCAATGATTATCGCGTCTTCGGCCAAAATGCGCTCAACCGCCGTCGCCGAAAACACCGAACGAAACCCCCTCAGTATTTTGCTCCCTGCGGTCACTTCGTGGTCGGCGTAGCAAATAACGTCCTTCAAACTGACGACCGCACCGAACAAACGGCCTACGGAATCAGGGTTTTTACGGCGTTTTTTATCTAATTCCCTCGCCCGATGCAAGGCTTCATCGGCAAATACTTCGACATAAATATTCAGATGTTCGGTCGCATCAATCTGTTGCAAATAATGGTCAACAAGCTGTAAACAACTCGTTTTGCCATCGCGGAGGTCGGCTTGAACGGCGCGTAAAGTGGTGTATTTCGGCATTTACTTTTCTGTTTTGGTTTCACACGGAGTTCACGGAGAACACGGAGGTTTTATGTCGCAAATCAATTTTTGAGTAAAAAAAGGCATTTTTGTGGCAAAAGATTTAGGAAATTTTGCAAATTTCCTAAATCTGATACCCCCTCAG
>JAYSRS010000069.1:0-19827 GCA_043720935.1 Saprospiraceae bacterium | reverse complement strand
AGAGTAAAATCACGTATGTTTTTAAAAATTTCATTTTTATTAAATTTTATATGCTTTAAGTACGTAGGCAAAACTAAACATTTAGCAATAAATAATTGTATCCGATTGCTTAAAAACAATTATTAAGCCATTGTCAAGTTGGGCTAAAACTCGAAAATACTGAGGGGTTCATTTAAAAAAAATGTATTCGTTTCAAGTAAATGAAGCCATAAAAACGGTGTTTGAGGCATCAAATGAAAGCATTTTTACAAAAAATAGCCATATTTGCCAAGATTCTTATTGATTTATCATAAAATTTTGACAGGTGCTAATTCTAAGACAACACCTTCACAATCGTCCCACCGACCTCGGGCGAATCAAAAACCACTCTCAATTGCTCCCCTTGCAGCATCGAACCAATGAGGAAAAGCCCCAAACCATTGCCGCGTTCTTGATTCGTGCCGCGTTGCGAAGCGGTTACTTCGCGCATGAGCTTCGTGCGTTGTTCGGGTGAGAGGCCGACGCCAAAATCTTGGATGCATAGCCCTTTGCCTTCCTTGAAAATACGGATTTGTTGGTTCGGAAAACTGTATTTTACGGCGTTTGAGAGCAAATTATGGACGATAATTTGCAATTTTTCAGATGTAATCGGCAACAACACATCGTCGGTCAATTCATTGTTAATCGTCAATCCTTTGGTAATAATTATTTGTCGCTATGTCTAAAAAATATCTCGTGCTATCAAGCATTTTTAACCTATCCACATAGTATTGCTCCATGCTCACAGGCTTTTGAGTCGCTATTTCGTACTCACTGAGGGCATCGGGATAATATTCGTTAAAATAATCATGTTTTATGAAAGGATACAAGGGGGCAATCTTTTTTAAAATTTTTTCAGCATCGTTTATTTTTCCTTCTCTAATCAGTTTTTTTACTTTCAATGATTGTGTCAAAAAACGATATTTAGGGTCTTGGGGCTGCCACTCGGCTTCAAACTGCTCCAATGAATCCATGCAAGAGAAAAAACGAGTGCTTTCCATATTTTCAAATAAGCGCACTCTGTTAACCATTGCCAAGCCAATAACACTGCTGTCTTTGCTTTTTATTGAACACGCGACACCTAAATCCGCATATTTTTCAGCCATAAAATTATCTTCAATGCCTTCATAGTTACGTGCTAACGTATTGTATATATTTACAGGTTCAACCACATTTTCATATTTTTCAAAAAAATCCAATGCTTTTAAGCCATATATGACGGAACTGTCGTGTTCTGCCGTATTGCTAAAACAGAACATTATACCCAAATTAGCCAGTGCATTATTTAAAGCACTGTAATAATCTTTGGGTAGGTCGTTATTTTTTTTAAAGAAAGAGATACTCACTCCGTAATCATTGTTGCTAATAAGTTCGGTACTGGAGTAAAAATCACCTAAATTATTGTACAGACCAGAGCGAAATCTGTGGGGAATTTGCGTTTCATATTTGGCTAAAAAGTCCAAATGCATTTGTGCCAAAATGGAGTCAAATGCATAATTTTCCATAGCTACATACCCTGCAATATCCAACAACCGCGCTGCCGAATCAATATTCTGAACGGCGATTTGTTGATTGAAATGCGTTTGGAAAAAAGGTAAATACTTGTCTGTCAAGTAATTAGAATCCTGCGAAAGCCAAATGCCGACGCTGTCCAATTTTTCTTCGGGCGGTTTCGGAAAGAAAGTTGGGTGGATGTTTTTTTGATTCTGGCAAGCGCAAAAAGCAAGCACGAGTAATAGGAATACCGTTTGTTTCAAGTGTAACATCAAGTTAAGTTGAGTTTTTTTCATACAAAAATAGGGAAATAACCGCTTTATACTGAGAAGGTGTTTTTATTTCAGATTTCAGATTTCAGATTTCAGATTTCAGATTTTGGTGGTGAACAAACCGACATCCCAAATCTCAAATCCGACCTCGAAATACTGAGGGGTGCAAAACTAACAATATATAGGTAGAGATGATAATCATGGCTTGATAAAAAGAGGCCACTTTCTCTACACATAGGCCCCTCAGTATTTGAGTAACAGAAGCCGATAATTCCGAAAAATTATTGAGCGTGTGCCGCTTTAAACGGGATGTCAAAATGTCAAATTCAAGGTACAATAGACTGATTATCAATGATTTGAAAAGTAGTCTTTTATGCCTAAAACGCTCAAAATACTGAGGGGCATTAAAAGATATTGGGCTACTGTCAAGTTTGACAGTAGCCCAATATCTTTTAATATCTCAATTAGGGTTTTCTTATAAAAAATCAGACACGGCTAAATTAGCCTTTTTTGCTCGCTTCGCTCGCAAAAGTATTTTTTATAAGAAAACCCTAACACCTCAATACCCCTTATTTCTTCTTCTTTTCTGTCATTTTGGGCTTCGCTACTGCGGGGGTCTCTTTGACGGCTGCTCGCGTTTCCTTAGCCTTTGGCGCAATTTTTTCTGCTTCTAATTGGTCTGGAACGGTTGCCGCATCGCCTAAACCGTTTTGACGGAAGTGGAAAAACAACCCTCCTGCAAACAACAAGAGCAACAAACTCGATGCAATCCTACTAATTGTCTCGCCCGTGTAGTACGATTGTGGCCTAAATTCAAAGACAATCGTGTGCTTACCCGCAGGTATTTTCGCGGCACGAAGGCAATAATTCGCTTTCGCAAATTTAGTCGATTGTCCGTCAATCATCAAATTCCAACCTTTTTCCGCAGGGTAATAAATCTCCGAAAAAACGGCCAATTGTTCACTTTTTGCTGCCGATTCGTAGGTCAATTTATCGGGTGTGTAGTCCGTCATTCTGATTGTTGCCGTAGAATCGTAGGTAGGCGGGAGCGTTGCGTTGATGTTTTCAGCGTGTTTTTGCTGCATCACGACTTCATAACGCGGGTTGATTTTACCGACTTCTGCAATCTCGATGTTGGCGTCTTTCACCAAACGCAAGTCTTTGACAAACCATGCGTTGCCCAAAGCCAAAGGATTCATTTGAACGCCTTGTTCAGAATCATTCAGAATCACATATTTAGCGTTCAACATGCCGTAAAGTGGCATATTGGGTTGACTTAAAACGGCCACATCTTTTTGGAATTTATCAGTCCCCAGATGCTCGTTAATCATTTCTTGATACACCATCAATTTTGCCGAGTGATAACCACCAACTGATTTGTGGAACAACGACGTTGCGGCGTTCGTGAACGGGTCGCTCCGCAAATCCAAGACGCGGAAATTCGGGTCTTTGTCTTTCATAATCAACAAATCGGCGGGTTGTGGGTCATACGTTTTAGACAAGGTTTTTTTGTCTTCAAATTTTTCGTCATACATAATCCGCTTGCCAATCGTCCAAAAATCGCCAACTATCAACAAACCAATACCCGCAATTGCCATCCAAGATTTGATTGAGCCTTTTACGAGCATCCACAACAAACCCGCCGAAGCCGCTACCAAAAACAACGACCTAAACGCGTCTGAACGGGCTAAAGCCGCACGGTCGTCCTTCAAAATAGACAATATTTCGGCTTGCAATTGCGCGTCTTGCTTGCCCGAACCGCCGCCTAAGAGCATCGCCAAAAGGCATAAAACCGCCGTCACACCGCCGCCGATGAGCAACGAACGCTGCTTTTTAGCCGCCGATACTGAGGGGTCGAAAAAGGCTTGAAAAGTCATCGAAGCCAAGGCAATAACAACCAATAAACCCAAGCCCAAAGCCTGAGTTGGCGCACGAAACTTGTTGAACAAAGGAAAAATCTCGAACATTACCCCATAAAAAAAGAAGTTTTTACCCCAAGCAATCATCAACATAACGACCGTTGCGGCCACCAAACCCCATTTTTTAGGCCCTTCCAACAACGAAATGCCCGTAAAAAAGAGGAACATAAATATCGCCCCCCAATAAATAGAAACGCCGACGAAAGGCTGTGCGCCTGTGTAAAAAAGGCTTGAAATCTGCTTATCCGCTTGCACTTTTGCCTTGTCGGGCGAGAGGCCTTGCATCCCTTGAAGGACTTGCGGGGCAAATTTTTCGTAGGTTTCCGTCCCCGCATGCGTTTGCGAAGCACCGCCGCCCGAGGCATTTTGAACCAATAAAGACAGCGATTCGCCTAAGCCCAAGCTCCAACCCGTTGCGTAATCGAAGCTCACACCGCCTTCGGCACTTGTGTTTTTGTCGGTTCGGTTTGTCAATTCACTCTTGCCGCGTTGCGTTTCGGATTGGTATTCCAAGGTTGTCCAAAGTCCTGACGCACTGCTGCCGAGGGCAAATGCAAGCGCGACGATGTGGCAAGCGACGGATTTGCCAAAATCGGCTAAATCTTTGTTTTTAATGGCAAAAACGAGTTCCGCCAAGCCGTTTATGGCCAAAAGAATAAACGTGTAATACGTAATTTGATAGTGATTCGCATACAATTGAAGGGCAACGGCAAGGCCCAAAAGCCCCGCACCGAGCAAATATTTTTTCTGAAAAGCCAACAACGAACCCGCCACAACCAACGGGGCGTAAGCCAAAGCGACCATTTTAGTGGAGTGACCCGCTTCGATAATGTCCATATTGAACGACGACAAGCCAAATCCAATTGCGCCCATGAGCGCAATCCGCCAGTCAACGCGTAGCACGAGGAGCAATAAATACATGGACAACATCGCCAAAAGGGCTTCGGGATGCGGTGCGGTCAACGGCTGACCGAGCAATGACGCCCTAAAAATAGGCTGCGTGAAATTGCCATTGATTTCTTGGTGAATCTGAACGGTCGGCATACCCGAAAAATACGCGCCTGTCCACAAGGGATAATGACCCGTTTTTGCCTTAAATGTGTTCATTTCGACTTGACTTGCCGCCGCTTTGTCGTTGTCATCTTGTTGTAACACCTTGCCTTCAAAAGCATAAGGCGCAAAGAAAACGAACGATAAAACGACCATCAAAACGAGGGCAATGCCGTGTGGTAAAAGTTTTTTTACTAATGAATTTTCCATAAAAATGATAAATTATGAACGATAAATGATGACTTATGAAGGATAAATGATGAATTATGAGCGGTTTTATAGAAAAGCTTGACGCAGGTTTCAAACCTGCGTCAAGTTCAAATCACTAAAACCATTTTTTATTTTACAAAACAAGCGTTTAAAAGCAAGCGGCCTCTATTTTTGCACCCCTCAGTATTTTTCGGGTTTTG
The DNA here is from genome assembly GCA_043720935.1 of Saprospiraceae bacterium. Classification (GTDB taxonomy): domain Bacteria; phylum Bacteroidota; class Bacteroidia; order Chitinophagales; family Saprospiraceae; genus JAAFJT01. The sequence continues at coordinate 14,664 of JAYSRS010000069.1, read as the reverse complement.
TTCCTTCTGAATGACAAAAGGTTTTGAGTTTTGTCATTCAGAAGGAACAAAACCCGAAAACGCGCCAAAAGTATCATTTAAAATCAAAAACCTATGTCGGCAACGGCCAAAATTCATTTTTCGGGCTTAAATGCCTTACGTTTTTTCGCGGCGTACTTCGTTGTGCTGCATCACGGCGAGACAATTCGACATAAATTCGGGCTACCGAATTTTAATGACTATTCGTTTTTTCAAAATGGGGCGATTGCCGTCTCGTTTTTCTTCGTTTTGAGTGGTTTTCTGATTACATATTTACTGCTGACCGAAATTGAGCAAACGGCAACCGTGAGTTTACGAAAATTTTATTGGCGGCGTGTATTGCGTATTTTCCCATTGTATTATTTGTTGGTTTTCATTGGTTTAATCGCTATTCCTGTTTTATTAAGTGTTATCAATTATCCGAATACGCAGCCTTATGATACCCTCACGGGCGGCGTTTTATTCTTATTCTTTCTCTCTTTTGCCGTCAATGCCGCCTTTGGCAGTCATTTTTTAGAGCCACTTTGGAGCATCGGTGTTGAAGAATATTTCTACATTATTTGGGCCCCGTTGTTAAAATTTTTCAAAAATAGGCCCCTCAGTATTATGGTCTTTGTGATTGGTTTTAAGGCTATTTTGACGCTGTTTTTTGTTTTTTTCCCTTCGGAAAACACCACGTTTAACCTCATAAAAGACATCACGGCGAGCCTAAAATTCGACCTCATGGCTATCGGAGGACTCGGTGCTTATGCCGTTTTCAAAAACCGACCGATGTTGGAGAAAGCGTTTTTTTTTACACCCACTTTTCAGGTTTTATTGATTGTTTTATTAATTATTCGTTTCTTTTTCAATAACTATTGTGTTGACAATCAAGGGGTTATTGGTTTTGTTTATCGAGGATTCGTTTTGACGCCCGTTGTGAACGTTTTTACTGAGGGGGTACTTTTTTTATGGTTATTATTAAATGTGTCAATCAATCCACGTGCTTTCTTCAAATTACAAAACCCAATTTTGAGCACACTCGGTGAAATGTCTTATGGGATTTATATGTATCAAATGCTCATCATATTTGCCGTTGTTTTAGCATTCAAAAAAATGATGTTCAAAATGACCCCCTCCTTATCCACAGCTTTTTTCTACGTTTTGGTGACGATTGGCATCATTGGCATTTCATGGTTGTCAAAACGGTTTTTTGAAGACCGTTTTTTGAAATTGAAAAAGCGTTTTGACGTGTAATTAAATACGCCTTTTTACGCATCATGGGACAGTCGTTTGACAGATTTGACAGATTTACGCTGATTTTTCTTTTAAAAGCCTATTTATATTCTTAAAAGCCAATTTGAAATCAGTCGTGCCACTCAAATTAGTGTCGCATTTTTACTGGCGATCATTTTTTTTCTTGGACTTGTGAACAACTTTCCTACATTTGCGTTTAGTTTTCGTTGTGTAAATAATAGTATTACTTTCTTTATGAAATATTTTATTTCAATATGTTTAGCCCTGCTTATGGCTGCTAGTGTAACTGTTCCTTTGATGGTTCAGTTGCAAGATGAAGACGTGTATGAAATGAAAGAAAAAAGTGCAGGCGACACCGACGACGATTTAAAGGAGGCCAAAGAAAAAGACGTTTATGTCCTCAATATTCAGATTTTGAACAAATCTAATGGTTTTTTAAACGAAAATACGCCTGAAAAACAATACTACAAACACGATTCGGCGATTTCCGAAAACCACGCTTCGTTGCCCGAACTGCCGCCCGAAGCCTAATTTCCTTTCTATTTTATTTCTATTTTAATGACTGTCTAAATCCATATATGTTTGGGTTTGTAGATGTGCATTCAGGCGTCATTTATCTTAGATTCTAATCCATTATTTTACTTTATTTAAAAATCAATTGGCAAGTGTAACATCTTGTTTGTTAGAACTTTACGTGTGAGTTGTACTAAATTCTCCGCGTTTAGTAAATTTTATACCCCCTCAGTATCTAAGCGTCTTCAATGACTTTTGAAGGCTGTTTTACACTTTCCTAACACGTATGCATTTCAATATTTAACTATTTATTTTTATGAAAATTAACTCAAATTACTTCAAAACCGACATTCTTTCTGGAATGGTCGTATTTCTAGTGGCCTTGCCCTTGTGCTTAGGCATTGCCTTAGCGAGTGGTGCGCCGCTATTCGCGGGCATCATCGCAGGTGTTGTGGGCGGTATTGTGGTCGGCCTTTTGAGCAGCTCTCAGTTGAGTGTGTCAGGGCCTGCGGCGGGCCTGACGGCGATTATTTTGGCTGCCATTTCGAGTTTGGGCGACTATCAAACGTTTCTTTTAGCCGTCGTTTTGGCGGGTGTTTTACAGATTTTGTTGGGTATTGCAAAGGCGGGGACGGTTTCCAATTACTTTCCTTCCAACGTGATAGACGGAATGTTGACGGCGATTGGTATTATCATTATCCTTAAACAACTACCTCACGCCGTCGGCTATGATAGTAACAACGAAGGCGACTTGTTTTTTATCGAAAAAGGTGACCACCACAACACATTTTCATCTCTCATTGACGCCATAAACTACTCACAAATGGGCGCGGTGATTATCTGTTTGGTGTCCTTAGCGATTCTGATTGCCTTTAATCAAGTGCCGTTTTTGAAGAAAATCAAGGTCATTCCAGGCGCATTGGTGGCCGTCGTTGCGGGTGTTGTTATAAATGAAATCTTTAAGATGGTCAGCCCTGATTTGGTCATTCAGCAAGAGCATTTGGTCAATTTGCCGACGCCAAAATCATTCGACGATTTTATTGCTCAATTTACGTTGCCCAATTTTTCGGCTATTGCGAACCCTAACGTATGGATTACGGCGGCGACGATTGCCGTTGTGGCGAGCATAGAAACGCTACTTTGTATTGAAGCGTCGGACAAAATGGACCCTTTGAAGCGTTATTCAAACACCAATACCGAACTTTTCGCGCAAGGAACGGGCAATATATTGAGTGGTATGTTAGGCGGTTTGCCGATGACTTCGGTCATTGTACGCACTTCGGCGAACGTCAACTCGGGCGGCAAAACCAAGGTAGCGACAATTGCCCATGGCACTTTTTTGTTGGTAGCCGTCCTAGCCATTCCGACGATTTTGAACAAAATCCCGTTGGCGTGTTTGGCGGCAGTGCTTTTGATGATTGGTTATAAATTGGCAAGCCCCTCCGTATTTAAGAAAATGTGGGACAATGGCCGCTACCAATTTGTACCGTTTATTGTCACCGTCGTTGCCGTCGTTTTCACCGATTTATTGAAAGGTGTGGCGATTGGTTTGGTTTTCAGCGTGTTCTATATTTTGCGCGCAAATCTGAAACTGGCTTATTTTTTCAAAAAACAAGAACACCACACGGGCGAGACAATCACCATGAAACTGGCGCAAGAAGTCTCGTTTTTGAACAAAGCGGCCATCAAACAAACGCTTGGCGACTTGCCTGAAGGCAGCACGCTCGTCATTGACGCGTCCGACACGTTTTATATTGACTATGATGTGGTTCAACTTATAAAAGATTTTTTGTCCGTTGGCTCAAAAGATAAAAACGTAACGGTGCAGTTAGTGGGTTTCAAGGATGAATACGAACTTGCACGGCAAACCCTCGTTACTTCGCATTGAATTTGAAGTTTTATTCCTTCTGAATGACAAAGAGTTTTGAGTTGTTCGACCCGATGTTTAAAAATAGTTTTTGATTTTTGAATTGTTTTATCTGACATTCAAAATATCGTCTCAACTTAAATAGTCTTTTTTAACCAACTTTTTAGATGGAAATTGCGCGCCCTCAGTATTTTATTGATTTAAGCAGCGCGCACATCTAATTTTATTACATTCATAAAAAAATGAAGAAAAATATGAAAGCACACTCATTAGAAACTCAAGCGTCAATGACGCCAACACGCGCCTTAGAAATTTTGAAAGAAGGCAACGAGCGTTTCGTTAATAATCTGAAAGCGAACCGCGATTTGTTGCAACAAGCCAACGAAACCCGCGACGGGCAATGGCCATTTGCCGTTATTTTGAGTTGTATTGACAGCCGTACCTCGGCAGAATTGATTTTTGACCAAGGGCTTGGCGACGTTTTTTCTATCCGTATTGCGGGAAATGTCGTCAATACGGACATATTGGGCAGCCTTGAATTTGCGTGCAAAGTGGCGGGGTCAAAGCTGATTGTCGTCCTCGGGCATACAGCCTGCGGAGCCATCAAAGGCGCGTGCGACCACGTAGAACTCGGCAATTTGACCGAATTGTTGTCAAAAATTCAACCTGCCGTGTATCAAGAAACAACAACTTCGGCTACAAAAGACCGTACATCAAAAAATAAGACTTTTGTAGAAAATGTCGCGGATATTAACGTCAAAAACTCGGTTAAAGCCATCATTAGTCGCAGTACTATTTTGGAACAGATGCTTGAAAAAGGCGAGATTGCCATCGTCGGCGCGAAACACCATTTGGACACAGGCATCGTCAATTTTTACGACGAGTCTTGGGTATCGAACAACAAAGAAGTAAATGCACAACTTAGTTAAGTTTTACATTTTACTACCCCTCCATACGACTATACATGGCCCACTAATTAAACAGATTGGACTGATTTACGCTGATTTTTCTTATGATTTCCTAGAAAAATCAGTTAAATCAGTTAAATCAGTGGCCCGTGTATAGCCGTATGAAGAGGTCAAAACTTTGCAGACGCTGCCGTTTTACCTTTCTCTAAAACAAAAGATTGCGCTTTTTTGGTCGGTACAATCACCTGCACCATGTTTTTTTGGTCGGCATGAACTTCCGTTAATGTCTTGTTCTGAACGGTCAAAGCATTGATATTTTTCAGATTTTTCACTTCAAAATAGAGCCACAAGGCTTGCCTATCGCTCGTCGTTTCTTTGCCAAGAAAAGCGACGGGCGTTTTTTTACCATTCACCGTAAGACTAAAACTTTGTTGTAAATAATTGTTAATCAATTCATTAACGCCCGATTTTTCTTTTTCCGTGCCGACCATGAGCGATGTTTTACCTTGTTTTTCAAGGGCCATTTCTAGGTCGTCGATGAACAAGTGCATCGTGATTTGCAACATTTTTTCTTTAGGTTGAAAAACGATGTCAGTCTTTGACAAATGAAACGCGTGGTCAACATCGGTCGTCAAAAATGACGGTTGCGCGAGCATAGCGAGAAGGATAAAAAGCAATTTCATGTTGAATAAAATTTAACGGAATTATCGGCTTTATGGTACGGCGCACGTTATGGCGCACGTTCGGGGAACTTTTAAAGTTCCCCGAACGTTGAACCGTACTGAGGGGCCTATTCAAACAAGTACGACAGCATTATTTCGTCCAAAAAACGATTTTCGCGCTTCAAAAACGTGTAATTTCGTAAAACACCTTCTTTTTGAAAACCCATTTTTTCGTAAAGATGCAGCGCCTTTTCGTTGGTTGTCGCTGTACTCAATTCAAGGCGGCGCACACCGCTTTTCCGTGCCAATTCAAGAATTTCTTGGAACATTACTTGCCCCAAACCCTTTCCACCAAAGTCGGGATGAATCGCTACACCGCCCAAATACGAAATATGACTCGAGCGGTATGTGTGTGCGTAGAGTTTAAACATACCCACTTTTTTGCCTTCATTTTCAAAAACAAAAACAATATTTTTTGCTAGCAAATTGGCAAAAATGGGCTTAAAATCTTCTTTTTCCATCATTTCATACAACAAATAAGGATTGACTTTTGGATGAAAATAAAGGCCGTAAATAAAATCAAAATCTTCGGTTGTGCTGTGTCTGACCATCTAAAAATGAATTAAAATTTAAAAATACTGAGGGGGCGCAAAAGTGATTATTTTTACGGTGAATGAGCAGGGAAACCTTTGATTATTCCCATGTTGTCAATTAATAAATGATTTCAAAATTTAAGAGGGTGTAAGTACCACAGCTTAAAATAGGTTATCAAATCTATAAAATTTGTAAAATATTTGAGATTTTACCCCCTCAGTATTTTTGCCATTTTTGCTTGTTTTGTGCGTAAAAATCACATCTTTGCCTTTGAAAAGAGGTTTTTTCTTTTAATTTTATACTATGTCCACAACTAATACGCCCGCGCAAAAGCGCATTTTAGACTTAGAAAATCGGCTCGATAAAATCGAACACGATGACGTGAGGCTCTTAGCACTCAACGAACTCGCCGAATTTTACACCTTTACAAACATCCGTGAAGCGCAAAAACGCCTCGCCGAACAGCACCATTTGCTTGAAAAAACGCCGATTTTTGACCTTTTGTTGAGTTTGCACTTGAATACGGCGATTGTTGAAAATCAGTTTTACAACTATCGGCTGTCAGAAATTCACTTTCGCAACGCCTTGTCGCTTGTTGAAGAAGAAGGCAATGTCAGTCAACTCGTTGAGGTGCTGATTGACTTCGCAGGAACATTGATTAACATGAATCTGCTCACTGAAGCCGCCGACTTGCTCGACCGTGCCGACCGTCAACTCAAATCTTTTCCCGATGAAATTCTGCACGCACGCATGCTTTGCCGCGAGGGCAATTTGTGGCTGCACTATACGGACTACGACCGTGCGACGGAATTGCTGTTTCAATCCGATAAATTATTCAGCAGTATTGAGCCTGAAAAGTTGAAAATCAAGGATTTATACTTTCAAACTTTAATTCATTCGGGATTGGGGTTAATTTTTGAAAAAACGGGCGATATGGAACGTTGCGTGAATGCGTATCGGCGTGTCGTCGAAATGTCAGAATCGGCAGGAATTCGCAGCCGTTTAGCGTGGCATTATGTCAACGTCGGAAAGGCATACATGACGCTTAATGATTATTCAAATGCCGAAGAATTTTTCCAAAAAGCGGACAGCATTAAGGACGATATTAGCCAATCCGCCCGCGCCCATGCGACGGCAAATTTGGGTTATTGCCATTATTTAGGCGGTCGTTATGACGAAGCACTCGACCATTATAACCGTGCTGAACACATTTATCGCCGCTCAAAAGAAGCTGATTATGAGAATTTATCGGTCGTTTCGCGTTGGAAAGGCATCCTTTTTGATGCCATCGGCAAACCGAAACGGGCTGAAAAACGCTTGTTAGAAGCCTTAAAATTGGCCAATTTGGCCAAAGACACGCGCCAACAAGCCATCCTCTGCCGCGACATTGCGGAGCTTTACGCCGACCGCAACGACTTCCGAAATGCCTACGATTATGAGGTATTTCACAGTCAGTTTGTGCGTAAATTTTACGAAGAAACCAACAAAATCAAAGTGGACGAGCTTGAATTTAAGTACGAAGCGGACCGCCGACGCAAGGAAGCCGAAATGTTGCGTTTGCAAGCCACGGGGCTACAACTTAAAGCCTTGCGCGCTCAAATGAATCCGCATTTTATGTTCAATGCTTTGAATTCGATTCAACACCATATTCAATCCGAAGACCGTGAATTGGCGGCGATGTATCTTGCAAAATTTGCAAAACTCATGCGCTCGAGTCTCGAATATTCTGAATTGGAAATTATTTCTTTGGAAAATGAAATCGAGTTTTTGGAAGACTATCTGACTATCAATCAGAAGCTGAGGTTTGATGGAAAATTGGAATTTTCCATCATCGTTGACGAAGACATTGAGGACGATATTACGGGCGTTCCGACGATGATAGTACAGCCGTACATCGAAAACGCGATTGAACACGGCATCCGTCCGAAAAAAGGCGGATTTATCAAAATCGAGTTCAAATTGGTCGATGATGACTCGATTTTATGCATAATTGAAGACAATGGCATCGGTCGGGTGAAGGCAAAAGAGTATCAAGACCGTGACAATTACCACTTAAAACACAAATCGCGTGGCGTCAGCATCACCGAACGCCGCTTGGAAATTCTGCATTCGACCCGCAAAGACAAGTTCTCGACGGAGACAATTGACCTCTATGACCCCCTCAGTAAAATGGCTCTCGGAACGCGTGTGGAGGTCCAAATTCCGATAGTTGAACTCGCCGCTAAGTCGTGGAATTGATAGTGAAAGAGCATTTGCAAAAAAAATAATTTGCAAAAATTGCGATTTTTGCAAAAAAAAACAGACTTTTGTTTGCAAAATTTGCAACCAATCCTCTTTTATCGTTAAGTGATGGAACACATTTTAATTTGATAACACGTTTTTTTGTAACACGTTCGCAGTGTTACAAAAAAACGTGTTATATAAATGTCTTAAATCCCTTAACTTAAACACTTTTTTTCATGCAAAACTCTACTAGCGACATCGCGCATCTGACTACTGAAGCCGCTTCGCATTACGATAATCTTGAACGGATGCCCGTCAAAGGCTTGCTTCACGCCATGAATGCGGAAGACAAAAAAGTGCCACTTGCCGTTGAGGCTGCGCTGCCACAAATCGAGGCATTCGTTACGGCGGCTTATGAGCGGATGCAGGAAGGCGGTCGGCTGTTTTACATCGGTGCGGGAACGAGCGGACGGCTTGGCATTCTTGATGCTTCCGAAATTCCACCGACTTACGGTGCGCCGCGAGATTGGGTCATTGGTTTGATTGCGGGCGGCGACCATGCCATAAGAAATGCTGTCGAAAACGCCGAAGATGACGAAGAACAGGCTTGGCGCGACCTCAAACCTTACAAATTAGATGAATCGGATATTCTAATCGGCATTGCTGCATCGGGTCGGACACCCTACGTGATTGGTGGCTTGAAAAAAGCGCGAAAACGCGGCATTTTGACGGGGTGCATCGTTTGCAATGCGGGTTCGCCCGTGGCTGAAAATGCTGAATTTCCGATTGAAATTGTCGTCGGCCCCGAATTTGTCACGGGTTCAACGCGTATGAAGGCAGGAACGGCGACAAAACTTGCGCTCAACATGATTTCTACGTCGTTGATGATTCAGATGGGCCGCGTCAGTGGCAACAGCATGGTGGATATGCAATTGACGAACAAAAAACTCGTCACGCGAGGTACAAGTATGATTATGTTTGAACTAAAAGTGAATGCCGAAACGGCTGAAAAACTACTGCACGAACACGGCTCGGTGCGGCGGGTGATTGAGAATTATAAGCGATAAAATGCTTTTTTTACGTCAAACAGCCTTGAAAACTGACGTTTTCAAGGCTGTTTGACGTTATATACTGAGGGGGGTAAATTTACGCCGCTATTTATCTAACCGTTTTTGCTCTTCTCGAACAATCCTTTTTAGTTCTTCCTCCGTTGGAAAATTAACAAGATATTTACTAACAAAAATAGCGTGCGACAAATTGCCCATCGCATAATGCACGAGGGCGTCGTCTTTTTGAGCGCAAAGAATAACGCCAACAGGTGGATTATCGCCCTCCGTCATTTCATTTTCACGAAAATAATTGAGATACAGATTCATTTGCCCTGTGTCGCTGTGGTCAAAATCGCCAATTTTAAGGTCAATAAGGACATGACATTTCAGAATTCAGTGATAAAAAACAAGGTCTATCCGATAATGTTTATTGCCAAAAGTGATGCGTTTTTGACGGTCTTCAATACAAAACCCACGCCCCAATTCCATAAGAAATTTTTGCAAATGATTGATTGTCGCTTGTTCTAAATCGCTCTCGCTAAATTCAGGTTTGTCTTCTAATTCCAAAAAATCAAGCACATAAGGGTTGCGTATAACATCGCGGATGCTAAAACCACTGCTTTGTCGGTGCGGATTGAGTACGGCATATTTGTCTTTACTCAAACCCGTTCGTTCAAACAAAAGGCTGTTCATTGCCCTTTGAAGGTCACGAACATTCCAACTGTTGACGAGGCTTTCGGTTTCATAAGGCATGAAAAAAAGCCGTCTCAATGTGGCAAGCGGCCAAAATGGCACACTGATTTGACTGATACGACTGATTTGCACTGATTTTTTCTATACGCGTTTCAATTAAAAAAGAAATCCTTTAAAATCTAGTCGTATCAGTCAAATCAGTGTGCCATAACTCAAAATTTATACCCATAACCCAAGCGAAAAACCTGCGTTTCGTAATAGTCCGTGCTGTTCAACTTGAAATCAGTACCTATGATTTCTTTTTCCACAATCATCGTGTTAAAAATGTCGGTGGCATTAAAAACCAACTCGCCTTTACCGTGTTGAATGTTCTTTTTCAAGCCAAAATCTACGCCGTACCGACGGCCAATTTTGCCTTGCGGAATAATATCGGGGGCTAAATAAACAGCCGATATTTGACTTTCATAGCCTTTCGGCAAGTGCAAAAGGGCGTTGAGTTTGATGTTTCCAGAGGTTAGGCTTTGTTCTTTGTAGGTATAAATTGTTGGAACGGGGTATTTATTAGTGACTGAAAACGCGTTGACAGTGTTTTTATACACATTGGCACTCGTCGTTACGGCCAACCATTTGCCGACATTTTGCTGAAAAATCATTTCCAAACCCGTATTGAAACTGCGTTCTGCATTTTGAAAAATATTATATAACAAGACGCTATTTGGCACTTTTGTCGCAATGCGCGTAATCGTACCGTCGGTGATGCGGTGGTATAAAGCGGTATAAAAACTGCCTTTCGACAACACTGTTTTGTAGCCCAATTCAAGCGTATTTGTAAATTGCGGTTTGAGTGTCGGGTTGCCCACCTTTATCAATTCGGGTTCGTCATATTTTGGAAAAATACGGATGTCCACCTCATTCGGTCTGTCCACACGGCGATTGTAAAACAACGAAATTTTATTGTTTTCATCAATTTTATACCCAAAACGTACGTTTGGAAAGGGCTGTGTGTAGTCGTAGCCATCGCTTTTATAGGTATTGTGGTTCGGGTTCACGGCATAATTTACGTTTACATATTCCAAACGAATGCCGCCTTCAACCTCCCATTTTGGCGTTTCAAACACATAATTTCCGTACAAAGCGGGTATGGTTTCGTAATAATTGGCCCAACCACCCGCGCTCGTATCAATCGGTGAATTTTGCCCTGCAAAAAACTGCATATTGACGGGAATTGACCGCCGCCGCAGCTTCAAGCCCGTTTCCAAACGGCCATTACTGAGGGGTTTCACGTAGTCGATATTTAAGTCGCCAACGTGTTCGTCAGAGAGCAATTTGAAGGCATCCGTGCCTGTAAAATTGGGTAAAATGTTGGTAAATGCGTATTTTTCATCTTCCCGATGGAAATAATAATTGGCGTTGACGCTTAAAGAATGACCCGCTTGCTTGAATGTATGCGTAAAAGCCGCCGTTGCCGAAGCCGTGTATTTCACCTCGTCTTCAATGAACTGCCAGAGGCGATAGCGGTTGGAAAACTCATTCAAAAAATAAGGGTTATCGCCTCGGTCATCAATTTTTTCCCGATTGAACAAGCCCGAAACGGAGAGCGTATTACGTGCATCAAAATTGTAATCTATACCCGATTTGACGGTCGCATAAGTCGTCGTTCGGTTGCGTTTCACTTGTTGAAAAATCGTTTCGTTGCCGCCGTAAATCCTTGTCGAAAACTCATTTTTATTCAATGTTTCCGTGTACAACCAATCGCCTTGAAGGAAAATATTGGTTTTTGCCTTCCGATAATTGACGGATACTGAGGGGTTCAATTTTGGCGTATTTTGAAACTGCGGACGGATTGTCGGCAAGTTTTCCCGCTTCCGCCACACCGCCCCTAAACCGCCCATGAGGCCAATTTTGGTGTTAAAACCTTCTTGATTTTGCTTTTTGAAAATGATATTGATGATACCCGCATTGCCGTTTGCATCGTATTTCGACGACGGATTGTTAATAATTTCGATGCGCTCAATGGCCGATGCGGGGAGGTTTTCCAAGCCTTTTTGACTGCCAAAACCCGTTAAAGCCGTCTGTTTTCCATCAATCAAAACGGCCACTTTATCGCTACCCCGCAATTGAATTTTACCTTCTTCCGAAATCGTCACGCTCGGCAAATTGCGCATCGCTTGCAACACAGAACCGCCGCTTTGACTGATATTTTCGGCCACATTAAAGGTCTTTTTCTCCATTTTCGACCCAATTACGTCTTGTTTTGTTGTAACGACGACTTCGCCCAAGGTCTGCGAATTTTCCGTCATTTCAAGTACGCCCAAGTCTAAAAAAGCACTCAATTTCCCAACTAAAATATTGCTCGCTTTGGTCTGATAACCGACATAAGAAAGCGTCAAAACATAATCATTACTTTTGATGTTTGGCAACGTAAAACGCCCTTCTTCATTACTCACCGTTCCGCTCACAAAGGCACTGTCCTTTGGCGTTTTCAAAACGATGTTGACAAAAGGAAGGGCCGTTTTTGTTTTACTGTCCTTCACGATGCCCGATAACGTAGCTTGGGACGTTTGTCCAAAAGATAGGTACGTATAAAATAAAACAATTATAAAAAGGATAACTTTTTTCATTATAGATTTAAAAGTAAGGAATGAAGTGTTAATAAAGCGCATTTTCTAACAACTCCGAAGGCGTTCAACATGAATTTCGCCGTTATCCCTGTTCAACTCCTTCGGAGTTGGGAAAATTGCGTTGCCGTTATTCCTATTCGGGTTCAATCCTTTCTGGATTGTAAATGCGCTTTTATTAATTTTGCATGCCTAAATGAGAAAATTAGGGCTTCTTTATGCCTAAATTGAGCGACAAAAAGACGCAAACATACATCACAGTTGTTTATTTAGCCACAATAAAGAAAGAATTTGAAGAAATACTGAGGGGGCTTGTTTCTATTTTTATTTTTGCCGCCGCGTACATACATACGGCCATATATATTTACGTCGTCAATAAATTAAAATCAAAAAAATCATGCAGTTATACGACCAAATTCAAGAAGCCGTTAATTACATCCACAGTTTTGTGGCTTTTGAACCTAAAATCGGCATTATTCTCGGCACAGGACTCGGCAATTTGACCGACGATTTGCTGATTGCTTACGAATTGGATTACACCGATATTCCACATTTTCCCGTTTCGACCGTCAAAAGCCATAAGGGCAAGCTCGTTTTTGGCTATTTGGAAGGCAAAACCGTTATCGTTATGGCGGGACGTTTTCATTATTACGAAGGCTATTCGATGCAACAAGTGACGTTTCCCGTGCGGGTGATGAAATTTTTAGGCATTGAAACGCTCATCGTGACGAACGTCGCGGGTAGCACAAACGGCGACATCGAAGCAGGTGATATTGTCTTTGTCCGCGACCACGTGAACCTACAACCCGAAAATCCGTTGCGCGGCGAAAACGACGAACGGCTCGGTGTGCGCTTTCCCGATATGCTGGAAACTTACGATAAAAAGCTGATTAGAAGCGGATTACGCATTGCAGAACATCACCGCATACGCGCAACGTCGGGCGTTTATGTCGCGCTGCAAGGCCCAAATTTGGAAACACCCGCCGAATACACATTTATTAACCGCATCGGCGGCGACCTTGTCGGGATGTCAACCGTCCCTGAAGTTTTGGTGGCACGGCATTCGGGTTTGCGGCTTTTGGTAATTTCCATCGTTTCTAACAAATGCTTTCCGATTGAGGAAATCAAGCCAACGACCTTAGAATCGGTCATCGCCGTCGCTGCAAAAGCAGAAACTAAAATGCGGCTAATCGTGCGGGAATTAATGAAATTGAATGATGAAATATGAATGATAAATGATAAATGATGAATTTTACGACACTTAGACACCCCTCAGTATTTCTATGAAAAACGGCGTATAAAGTCGTAAAATTCATCATTTATCATTCATACGTTATCATTATCTTAAAAAAGGATTATTGTACCGTTCATAGCCGATTGTAGTAGGTTGGCCGTGGCCGCAATAGACTTTTGTGGCGTCGGGTAGCGTGAAAAGACGCGTTAAAATGCTCTCAATCAATTGTTTAGGGTTACCACCAGGCAAATCAGTACGGCCAATGCTTTGAAAAAACAGGACGTCGCCGCCGATTAAAAAACCTTCCGTTTCGTTGTAAAAACACAAGCTACCAGGCGAATGGCCTGGACTCAGAATTGCTTTAAAAATGGCGTTGCCGAGTGGGATTTCGTCGCCATCTTCGATAAAAATCAAGAACGGCATTTGCTCGGGCATCGGCGTTCCGTACATACCGCCTGCGATGTGCGCTCTTGCTAAAACGGGCAATTCTGCACGGTGCGCTTCAAGTTCAACGCCGTAGGTTTCTTCAACAAAACGGTTGCCAAAAACGTGGTCAAGATGGCAATGCGTATTGATTAATCGCTTGACAATCAATTGATTATCTGTAATAAATTTTTGCAATTGTTTCTGCTCGTTCGTCGTGTAACAGCCTGGGTCAACGACGATTGCTTCGCGGCTTACGTCGTCGAAAAGGATAAACGTGTTTTCTGAAAAAGGATTGAATGTAAAAGATTTTACTTGCGTCATATTTTTACTGCTTGATGTGAGTTTTGAATTAAACTCGCTGATTATCAATGATTTATGCTCAAAATTGAAATTGAAAAACGTCGTCATTGCTTCGTACCTCGCAATGACGACGCGTTTCAATTGAGTATTAGTGGTAAAACTTGATGATTTATGATTTAATTCACAATTCACATTGTTAAAAAAACATAGACTGAAGTCCGTAATACAATTGAAACGGCAAATATCGAAAAAAATACCCCCCCCCAGTATTTTTGCTTATTTTGCATAAAATTTATTAGGAACGTTGAAAAAATAAAAGCGCG
>JAYSRS010000068.1:0-19848 GCA_043720935.1 Saprospiraceae bacterium | reverse complement strand
TATAAAAAATAAAATACGTAAAGTGTTGATTACCAACATTTACGAAATCTTTAAGATTTCGTAAATGTGCGCTGTACCATAAAGCCGATAATTCCGAATTTTAATGATTTATACGCAGAATTTCAACTGACATAACATCGTCATTGCGAGGCACGTCGCCATCTTTTTGTTTCAGCAGTCTGCTCAACCGAGTAGATTGCTTCGTGCCTCGCAATGACGCTATTTTCTGATTGAGATTAGTGGTAAAATTCAAGTAGCCAATTCAAAATTTACCTTAAAATACTGAGGGGGCTATTTTGAAATTTGACATCCTTGAAATTTGACATCCTTGAAATTTGACATCCCTTCAATACGTGACTAAACCATTGATTTGCGCGTATTGCAACAGCATAATCGTCTTTGCATCGCGTATCTCACCCGTTTTTATTTTGTTAAGTGCATCTTTAAAATCCAATTCCAAGACGTTTATGTCTTCTTCACCTTCGACGCCACCCCCCTCAGTAATTTGCTGATTTTTGTCATAACTAGCGACAAAAAAGTACAAAATCTCCGTCACCGAGCCTGGCGACATATACACTTCAAACACTTTTTCGACGTCCGTTATCCGATAGCCCGTTTCTTCTTCGGTTTCTTTGCGGATGCAATCTTCGGGATTATCGGCGTCGAGCAAACCCGCACAGGCTTCTATCATCATGCCCGTTTCGTTGCCGTTCAGGTAGGTCGGCAGTCGGAATTGACACGTCAAAATGACCGTTTTCGCGTCATTATTGTACAACAGAATCGCCGCACCGTTGCCACGGTCGTAGGCTTCGCGGCTTTGCGTTTGCCAAGAACCGTCTTTTTGTTGGTAATCGAAAGTCGCTTTTCGCAACACATACCAGTTGTCAGAAAGGATTTCTACTTTTAAATTCCGAATTTTAGGATTCATTTTTATTATTTTAGTTACAAAATGGGTAAAAAAGTCAAATATACTGAGGGGGTGCAAAAATGTAAAATTCTGCAAAACAACTTATATCCTCCGAAAACGCGTAAAAAGTTCTTGGAAAAACAGAAATTTGCGGCTAGACGTTTGTTTTGAAGAAAAAACTAAAATAAAAATAAACGATTTTTGTTCACAAATACTTGAAAATCAGTTATTTATACATCATGTTACGTCCAACTTTCAATTCTAAATTTTTAATTTTTAATTCACCGTTTGGCATCATTTGTTTTATGAAAATTTAAAAACATCAAAATTATGACTCTTAAACTTGTTAGAACACGCTTGACTTTGGCCTTTTTGGTCGCTTTCATGGCCGCGACGACCGCGCAAGACCTTCATTTTGGCTTTCAACTCAGCCCGTCTTTTACGTGGTTAGGCACGGACAACACGCGCATCAACGGCACGGGTTCGGCTTTGGGTATGAAATTGGGTCTCGTCGTCGAAAACCGTTTTTCGGAAGCGTATTCCATTTCATCGGGCATTGGTTTTCACTTCAACACGGGCGGTGCGGTGCGTTTTGCGCTCCCGGGTAAGTTGTGGCGCAACAGTTGGGGCGATTTTGATACGCCGCCAAAAGCACCCTTGGACACCTTTCCCAAAGACAGTAGATTGCGTTATTCCATCAATTACCTAGAAATTCCGATTGGTTTGAAGATGCGGACGCCCGAAACGGGCAATCACATCCGTTGGTTTGCCGAGCCACAAATCATTTTGGGCATTCGGACGGGCGCAAAAGGCTCAATCACGAGCGCAGACCCGATTCCAGAACAAGAAAAAATCCCG
The DNA here is from genome assembly GCA_043720935.1 of Saprospiraceae bacterium. Lineage (GTDB taxonomy): Bacteria > Bacteroidota > Bacteroidia > Chitinophagales > Saprospiraceae > JAAFJT01. The sequence goes on along the minus strand of JAYSRS010000068.1, from coordinate 18,083 downwards.
ATTAAAGGTGAAGTTGCGGGTGCAATGTTGTCGTGGGGTATCGGCGCGGGTGGCGAGTACATTATTTCGAACAATACCGCAATTGTCGTCGGTTTGTACTACCAAAACGGCTTTACGGACATTACGAAAGATGGCAGCAGCGTTATGTTTGACCCCACACTTTCGGGCGGTGTGCGTGAGGACAATTCAAGAGGCATCATCAAGGGTTTGACATTAAGACTTGGCGTCATGTTTTAATGGTTAACGGTTTTATAAAATATTGATAATCAATTTTTTATAAAACTTGATACCCCTCAGTCAGCAATTTTCGCTTTGGGATTTTCACGGCGGCGTAGCTGCAAAATCTTGGTAATATTTAGACTCAACACCACTTTTTTACGCGGTGTAACCGCGAAACAAGCGGTTTTGCGGTTACACCGCATGGAAAACAGGGCTTATATGCTTCGTATTACCGAGATTTTGCAGCTACGCCGCAACTTAAAATTCCAAAGCGGAAATTGATACCCCTCAGTATTTCGATTAAAAAAGGACTGTAAATCATTGATTTACAGTCCTTTGTAGTTATACCTAATTGGCTTTTTTCCGATAAATTTCGTCCAAATTATTGCTCGTTGAATAGCCATCAAGACCCCGTTTTTCTAAGGCATTCACTTCTTTTTTTGCACTCTTTTCATGGTTATAAAAGCCCGTAACGACCACTTTATACGGCAAATTTTCTTTCATTACAATTTCTGCTTTATCGTAACCCATTGTTTTTAAATGACTTACGAGCCTATCCGCATTCTCTTGATTCACAAAACTTCCAGCAAAAACGAGGCTGTTTTTCAAGCCATCCAAATCCGTTAAAATCGTTCGTTTAGGCGGTTTATTTCGATTGGGTTTTACGTAATTGTTCGCATTATTTTGAGCATAAACACCGCGTTCTCTTACTGTTTTAGCCCCGTAAATAGTGGGCATATAAGTCGAATCCACGTAGTTGTGCGGGTCTGATTTTGTTCCAATTTCAGCAATTGCGTTCCCATCTTCGTCAAACAACAAGCGATTGTTCGTTATTTTTTCTTGAACCGTCAAGAGTCTTTCTTTCTGAATATCGGCGTCTTTGTCCTGCGTTTTTATATACCAAAAAGCCAACAAACACAAAATAGGTATCACGTATAATTGATTGATTTTCAAATCCGTATTGTCATTTGAGCGGCCATCGTACAACGGGTTATAAGGTCGCTCGACCAGTGTTTTATTGAGCCTGTTTAAAAGCTTTGGCGTATTGTTAGGACTTAAATTTTCCATGAATTAATTCTTATCTATGGACACAATTGCATCAATAACTTTTTTATTTCACCAACAAAACTACATTTTTCTTTTCCAAACAACAAAATACTGAGGGGTCTATTTTAAAGCCTTGACATTCTTAACCAATTCTTTAATACTGTTTTTATCATTGGGATTATATACCCAATTGTTATTAAACGAATTAAGCGTATTAGAATTCCCTGTTGTGCCAATTGTCAAACTGTGAAATTGCGTCTTGTTATTTTTGGCCAATTGCAACGCTTCTTCTGTTGCGCTATCAAATTCAGGCATAACGAAATCGGAGATTAAAAGGACATCTGATTTTTGATAATCGTTGGTGTTCAACATTTTCAGTGCCGCTTCTATCGCGGGTGTTGCATCCGTACCGCCTTGAAAAGACATATTTAGAAAATCAATCAATTTATCCAACGAATTCGGCAAATCCGTTAAATCAAGCGTTTGAATTGATGTTGAAAACGAAATTAAATAACATTTTCGTTTATCACGCATCGCCACTTTCAGAATAGCAAAACACAAGATTTTCGCCACTTGTTCGGGCGTTCCGTGCATCGAACCACTTGTATCAACGCAAATAATGACAGGCCCTTTGTCCTTTTCTTTCTGTTTTGTTACCTGTTTTTTCTCCTCTTTGACCCGCGATTCTTTCGCTTGATAATCAAATGTAACGAGTTTCTTCTCCGCAAATTTCTTGTAAAACAACATTTCAGTGTCTAAATCGGCTAAAAGTGCGCTTTCAGAAGGCAACATAGCATTCAAATCATCGCTTTCTCGAATGCCAATAATTTCACTTTTTTGAGCATGTTTAATCTGCCATTCTTGTTTGATAATTGTCTCTTCCATCTGCTCCTCCTCGTACTCGTTTTCCGCTTTGCGAAGGCGACCTAAAAGTTCGGCAAGTTCATTCAAAGACGCGTCTTTTTCCAACATATCGGCATATTTTCTCAAAACATCGAAGCCTGTTCGTTGCCACATTCCGCTTGACATATCCCAAAGTCGCCCTAAATCATTGGTAAAAGGCTGCAACAAGGCTTTCAATTTTACAAAATCGGCGATGCGTTTGTAGAGTTCATCGGTAAAGGCTTGACGTGCTTCGTCAATCAATTTTAGTTCTTTACGTAGTCTTGCTTTTGTTAATATATTTTCAAGATTGTTTTCAAACGATAGTTTTAAAGCTACTTGTTGAGCAATTATTTTTTCTCGTTTTTTGTTTTCAATGTTATCCCCTCTCAGTAAGTTGATTAATTCATTATTCTTTTTGCAGTAAAAAGCAAAGTTGAAAACATCCTCATCCGCATTCTCTTCATCCACTTTTTTTGTTTCTAATGGAGAAAGAAAAGCTGAAAATTCATCTTGACTATACACTTTGATTTTAGATATCTCAGTTTCTAAATCTTCAAACGAATCATCTTTTTGAATACTTCGGTACAGGTTTTTCGCCCATTTTGACACGTTTTGAGCAATTTCCTTTGCAATTTCAGGATTTTCACGCGTTAACGTCAATAAATCGGCTTGATTAACGATTGATGCCGTTGCTTCCGATAAGGCTTTGATACCCTCGCTTTGCGGAAAATCTATCTGTTTTTTTGAATCATCGTTACTCAATTTATGCGTCAAAGCAGCAATGTATTTTTGGCGGTCTTGCTCATTGCCAAAACCACCAAACATTTCAAAACTGCATAAATCCGCATCTTCTGAATAATTGTTGCCCAATGTTTTAGGCGTTGTATTATGTAAGGCTGTCATAATAATGTTTTATTTTTTCAACTTCAATCTGCATTTGTTGAAGGTTTTGAATGCGCTCATGCAAATTACTTTCCACCAAATAAGCCAAGCTGCTGTCAACAAACAGATTCGTATGCAATTGATTCAAATGTGTTTGGCGGTAGTTTTCAACGTCTTCTATTTGACTTTGAATACTTTGAATGATTTTCTCACTATCGTCATCCCAAATTTTTTTAAGCCTTTTATTAGGCTTTTGAATCTCCTTTTTCTTATCCGTTTTAGTATGCGTTTCCACTTTAAAAGTTCCAAGTAGCTCTCCCTTTCGGCTATTATAATTGATTTGATAAATAACTAATTCACCCGTATTTGAATGTTTATCAACGAAAATCGTATTGGAGTGATGGAGACGTTGATTGTGTAGATAGATACTTGACTCTTTCTGTTTTAAGTTGTCAAAGTCTTCTTTTTGGATGTAATTAGAATTAGAATTAGAATTAGAAAAGTGCTTTTCCAGTCCAATAACTTTATAGTAATCATTATTATATAAGGTGAAATACTCCGTATCAATTTCTCTGATAACATTCGTTTCATTTTTAACTTCTTTATCAAACTCATTTATCTGCCCTTGCGTAGGAATGAGCGGAAAACTAAGCGAATAACCATTGTACCGCAATATGTCGGACACAATATTTTTCACTTCTTCCAACTGTTCTTTTTCATCCCAAATGCAATAACTAATCAAAAAACAATCCATCAAATCCACTTTTTCGCGGCCATTCAAAAAAGCCGACCCCCTCAGTAAACGGACGATTTTTCGCCACCGACGGTCTGAAATATAGATAGGATTCTCTCTATTTTCATTGCTTTCTTGCACTTTTGTACGGATAAAATGGATAATTTTAAAGACTTCTTCGGGAATGTCAACGGCGTTGATTTGAGCATCCCATGCCTTGTATTCCGTCTCCGTAATCTTCAATTCGGTGGGAATATTGTCTTGATACGATTTAAGATTTTCGCTAATCATCTTGTTGAAATTATCTTTATCCGTAATGCCTTCAACGATGTAACGCACCAAAAACCTATCCCATAAAGCCTCCAAACCTTGCCCTGTTTCGGGCAATTCGTTTGATGCGGCAATCAAACCCCTGATGTCGGCGTCAATTTCTTGCTCGCCGTTGCGGTATTTTTTTTCATTCAAAATCGTCAACAACGAATTTTGAATCGAAGCCCCCGCCTTCCAAATTTCATCCAAAAAAACAATCTGTGCATTCGGCAAATACTTATCCGTCAAGCGGACGTATTTATCTTCTTTTAACTGTGTAATGGAAACGGGGCCAAAAATTTCATCGGGCGTACTAAATTTATTCATCAAGTATTCAAATGAATTGCCGCCTTGAAAAGCAAACTTCAATCGCCGCGCAATCAAACTTTTTGCCACGCCAGGCGCACCCAACAAAAAAATGCTTTCCCCTACGATAGCCGAGAGAAAAGCAAGTTTTGTTACTTCTTCTTTTTCAAAAACATCTTTATTCAGTTCTTGAATTAATTGTTTTATTCTTTCTTTTAACGTCATGAATTGAGTGGATTAATCGTTTAATATTTTTTATTTATGCGTAAAGTATTGTTAATCTTTACGATGCAAATGTAAAAATAATTATTTATAAAACAAAAAGTTCGATATTTTTATTGGATATTTTCTGAAAAATAGACCCCCTCAGTAAAAACGGCCTTCGGACAGTTACGAAAGCCGTTTTAAAGATTTTTCCTTGAAATCTGAAATCTTGAAATTTGACATCCCTTTTTATTGCCGACAAGCGCATTTATCCCCTGCACAAGTCGCCGCCTCAATCGGAAAATCAGCGTTGCCGTTCAGTTCAAAATAAAATTTGCTGCGTTTGACGGTTTCTTTTCCTTTGATTTCGTTCATCGTTTCGCAATCAAAAAGGCGTCCGTTGACCATCGTGTAATGGACAGATTCTGAATTTTGGATGTTTTCCAAGGGGTTTTTGTCCAAAATAATCAAATCAGCCAATTTTCCGACTTTCAAACTGCCGATTTCTTTGTCCATCCCGAGATATTTTGCGCCGTTGATTGTGGCGCATTTCAAGGCTTGAAGATTTGTCATACCGCCTTGCGCGAGCATCCACAACTCCCAGTGTGCGCCCAAACCTTGCAACTGTCCGTGTGCGCCGAGATTGATGTTGACACCTGCATTTTGAAGGTTTTTGCAACTTTCTGATGTCAAAATATGCCCATTTTTGTATTCTTCGTCGGGAATCATTGTGCGGTGACGGGCGCGATTGTCGATAATTGAGCGCGGCATGAAGGCCAAAAGGCGCGTTTTTTCATACACATTCGTCTTTTGGTACCAATAAAATTCGCCGTTGACACCTGCATAATTGACGATTAAAGTTGGCGTGTTGTGCGCTTTTGAGTTCTTCCAAAACTGAATCACATCGTTGTAAAGCGGTGCAACGGGAATGTTGTGTTCGACGCCCGTATGCCCGTCCGCAATCTGACTTAGGTTGTGAAAAAAGAACGAACCGCCTTCGGGAACGACAATAACACTTTGTTCACGTGCCGCTTGAATGATTTGTTGCCGTTGTTCGCGGCGCGGCTGATTGTAACTTTTGACTGAAAACGCGCCATAAGCTGCCGTCCGTCGAATCGCAGAACGGGCATCGTCGAGCGAGTTGATAACGGCTTTGAAATCACCTTCCGCACCGTACAAAATTGTTCCAGTAGAGTACACCCGTGGGCCAACTGACACGCCCGATTTGACCAATTCGGCGTTCGCAAACACCATTTCAGAATTCGTCGAAGGGTCGTGTGCGGTCGTTATGCCGTAGGCGAGGTTGGTGTAATATTCCCATTTTTGCTTCGCTGAAAGGCCCAATCTGAACTCGCCGATGTGCGCGTGAACGTCAACGATGCCCGGCATAATCGTTTTACCCGCCATGTCCATAATGCGCGTATCTTTTTGAATATCAACGCTTTGTGCCGTGCCAATTGCCGTAATTTTACTATTTTCGACAATCAAAACCCCGTTTTCAATCACGCCGCCGTCGCCTTCCATTGTGATAATTCGGGCATTTGTGAACGCCACTTTTTCCGTTGATGTATAAGTTGGCAAGAGCAAATTAATTTTGACCCCCTCAGTATCAACGGGCGGCAACGAGTCTTTTGCCCCTTCTAAAAACTTAAAACGGTCGGTCAAATTGTCCGTAAAATAGTCTTCACCGAGTGTCCAATGCAATTTTTTTGAATCCGTTGACCAATGCAAATTTATCCCCGCATCGCGTCCTACGAGGGCAACGGGAACGGCCTTCGTATCTGCCGACAAGCCAATAGGTCTGCCCGTTTTGGGAAATGGCGCGATGTAAACTTTATACAATTCGCTAAACGCAACCCATTGATTATCAGGACTTACCGTAAATTGACTGGCGTATTTTGACGTAAAAATCGCCTTATCATCCGTTCCATCGAGCTTGCAACTCCGCATTTCTTTCGACAGCGAACCGAACAAATAACCGCCCGTATTGAAAAATAAACGCTTGGAATCGGCTGAAAAACGCGGATTTTCGCCTTTGGCAATCACAAAATTCGACGCACCGCCGTCGCTCGAAATGGTATAAAGTCCTGCATTTTTTGAAAAAGTAAAGCCTTGATGCTCGTTGCCGCCTTCTTTTCGGTAGCAAATCGTCTTTCCATCGGGCGCATACTGAGGGGTTCTAAAAATTCCTTTTTCGGTCGTCAATTTTGTAATTTTGCTTGTCAAAATGTCCATTTTCTTCAAACTGCCCATTGTTTCGTCGTTCCAACTGACGTAAACGAGGGATTTTCCATCGGGCGAAAACGTGGGTTCGGCCTCAAAATCAGTGTCAGAAGTCAAGCGTTTTGGCGTGCCGTTTGGTAGGTCTTTTTTCCACAAATAACCAACGGCGTTGAACACAATATAGCGTTCATCGGGCGACGTAATGCAGTTGCGAATAACTTTTGCCGTAAATTTTTCTTCAAAAACTTTATTTTCAAAATGGAGCGTTTCGGCGAGCTTCGTTTTAACGTCCGCATCGAAAGGAATGACGACGGCTTTACCCGTTGCGACCTCAATTTTTTGAATTTTCCCTTTACTCCAAATCACAATATGTTTGTCGTCGGGTGTCCAATTGAAGCCCGTATAAATGCCAAAAATCGTCCATGCTTCTTGTTGGTCTTTCGACAAGTCTTGGTAAATCGGAAACGACTCGCCCGTCGCTAAGTCATTGATATACAAGACTGTTTTGACGCCAACGCGCCGAGCAAATGCCAATTTTTTACCATCCCGCGACACTTGCGGACGCGCCGCACCGCCTGTTCCACCGATAATTTCTTCGATTTTTCCTTCTTGTCTATCGTAGCGTTTGACGGCAAAAATCTGCGCCATCGGGTTTTTATTATATTGAAAAAAGCCGCCAGGATAGGTGTCTTCGGCGTAGTAAACGTAGCGACCGTCGGGACTCACAGAAGGCTCATTTAAGTCTTGCTGCTCATTCTTTTTTTCGGTCAATTGCATCCCCGAACCGCCCGAAATATGGAATTGCCACAACTCACCCGCGCCCAAAGAACGCTGCGATGTGAAGTGTTTTCGGGCAATAAAATAGTCATTGCCAAGCCACACGGCATTGTTCAATAAGCGAAAATCCTCTTTTGTAATCTGTTGAGGATTAGCCCCATCGGCGTTCATTGTCCAAATATTGTCGCCGCCACCTGCATCGGATGTGAACAAAATCTTTTGTCCATCGGGCGAAAAACGCGGCTGTACTTCAAACGGAATACCCCCCCTCAGTAATTCGGCTTTTCCGCCAGATATGGGCAATTTATAAATATCACCGAGCATATCGAACACCACCGTTTTGCCATCGGGCGACACATCGAGGTTCATCCACGTCCCTTCGTCGGTCTTAAAATTGAATTCTTTAAAATTAAATTGCCCAGTCGGGTTCGACACATCCCATTTTTTATCGGCAGTTTTTTGAGCGAAAGCGTGGGCAATCAAGGCATTGCAGAGAACGAATAGTAGTATTTTTTTCATTAAAATGATTGATTTAGTTAGATAAAGAAGATGTAAAAGTAGAAAAATTGGTGAAATACTGAGGGGGTGTTTTTTGAGGTACATTTTTTCAAAAAAAGGATTACTTTTGCTCAAAATAAGGAAATTATGGTAGCTACAATGGTTGCGGAGCAAACGGCTGAACGCCTTTACAGCGTCGAAGAATACTTCGAGTTAGAACGTCGCTCGGAAGTACGCCACGAATATGTTAATGGTAAATTATATGAGATGCCAGGAGAAAGCAAAATAGCCAATAAAATTAGCGGTAATATCTACATCGAATTGCGCCGTATTTTTGAAGATACACCGCTTGATGTCTTTGACCACGACGTTCGGATGTCCGTGCATAGTGGCAAACGGTATCGCTATCCCGACCTCGTTGTGGCGATTGATGGCGACGACAACAGCGACCTTTTCAATCTGCATGAGCCTGTCTTAGCCGTCGAAGTGTATTCAGAAGACTCGGAACACCGTGATAATGTGGTTAAACTGCGAGAATATACGGCTATTCCGACGATGCGTTATTATTTGACGGTTTCGCAAGACGAGCCTTTTGTTCAGTTTTTCTACCGAAACGGCGGCGACAAATGGCAAAGTATTTTCCTTGAAAAATTGGATGATGTTATCGAATTAACCGAATTTAAGGCGTCTATTTCGTTGAAACAAATTTATCGAAAAATTAAATTTCCACAAACAACTACTTGATATTTTGAAACAAAAATGTCCAACTTCTTTGCAGAAGTTGGACATTTTTGTTTTTGCATTCAGAAAGAATCTCTATTGTGTTGGCCATACACATAATAGAGATTCCTTCTGAATGACAAAAAAACGTATAAATGCTAATTCAAACTAGGCTTTGGCAACGTAAAAAAGAACGTTGTGCCGACCCCCTCAGTAGATTCGAGCCAAATCTCGCCACCTGCATTTTGAACAATTTTTTTGCAGGTTGCCAAGCCGATGCCCGAGCCTTCGTAGTCCGTCCGATTGTTGAGGCGTTCAAAAATATTGAAAACGCGGTCGCAGTGTTGAGCAGGAATCCCGATGCCATTGTCTGCAATCATGAAGCGGTATTTGTTAGGTGACATCTCGATAACGCGGATTTCAATCATCGGCGAAGTGTCTTTGCGCCTGAATTTCACCGCATTAGATATGAGGTTTTGGAATAATTGGGTCATTTCGACCGACGAACCAAAGACCGTAGGCAAAGGCGTTACGACAATCGCGGCATCCGTTTCCTTCATCGCCGCCGTCAAATTATGCACCACAACGAACAGTGTTTTGTTCAAATCGACATCTCTCACGTCTTGTTCTTCCTTGCCCAATCGAGAATATTTTAACAAATCGTCCAACAAAATCTGCATCCGCCCAACGCCGTCCATCACATATTCCATAAATTCAACATTTGAACCTTCCAATTGGCCACCGATGCGTTTTTTGAGCAACTGCGTGTACATGCCAATCATGCGGAGTGGCTCTTTCAAGTCGTGACTGGCCGCGTAAGCGAAATTTTCAAGCTCGTGGAGCGATTCGTTCAAGCGGTTTTCGACGATTTGCAATTCTTCATTTTTCAAATTGATTTGCTCGCTTTGTTGTCTCAAAATGGCTTTTTGTTCTTGTAACATCTTGATAATCAATAGCTGACCGCTTTCAAAAATCATAACAATAACAAAAATTGCCGCAAACAAAAAGAAATAACTAATGAAGTAATAATTTGCATTACTTGTGTCATGACCCAATTGTTTGTCTTGAAATTGGGCGTTAAATTGCCACAAATAAGTCGTAAAAAACAGTAAAATTAACAACCAAATTAACCCCGATTTTCGATTGCCAAATAGCAACGCGACGAGTGGTGCGACGATAAGCCATAACAAATTATCGGAATGTAAGCCGCCCGTTGCGGGCACAAATATGGCTACGGGAATCGCTAAAGAGGCCGCAATCAAATTACCTGCTATAACGAGATTGCCCATTTTTTTGAACAAAAATATCGTCAAAAAGCTCCAAATAATGCACAACCAAAGCGGAACAGGATCGTTTGTCAAAACAAATATTTGAAGAAGCCATATAATACTTCCTAATATGATGAGCGAAAAATGGGCATAAGTCAATATCTTAGCTTTCCGATAAGCGTAGGTATCGCTTTTCAGATTATTGGGAATGAGCCTATCAACAAAGGCGAAAAAACGGTCAGAGAAAGGTAATAGTGACTTCATGACAAAGTAGGATTTGATTTGATGTATTACTTGTTTATCTGCTCCAAAAGGAACAGCCAAATTTTATACCACAATTTTAGAAAAAAGTGCAAAACACTGTTAGAAAAAGGAGAACATCCCCCTCAGTATAAACGCAAAAAAAAAGAGATTTTAGAATCTAAGCGTACCTATTTTACACAATTAATGTGTAAAAATAAATGACTTAAATCATAAAATCTCTTTTAGCTAGTGTGAATTATTGTTAGAAAATCCTGCTTTAAGCTGTCGCTGATGCCATCATAGCTGTTGTCATTGGCAACGAAAATGCCTTGCTAATAGCCTTCCGTGACAAGCGATTTTTACGCGCCATGTCTTCAACCACACCCGCCAAAGTTGTCAACATACCGTAGATGTCTTGTTCCGTATGATTAATCGTTAAATTCGTCCGAATGCCCGTACTGTTGTAAGGCACTGACGGAAAAGCCGATGGACTCACCATGTAGCCTTCGTCGAACATGATTTTGGCAATGTCCATCCCCGTTCGTGGTTTGCCAACACCGACGAAATAAATGGGCGTTGGGTCATCGTTGACGAGTTGTAAGTGGAGCGATTTGGCCGTCAAACGGAAGTAACTCCGTAGTTTTGACAAGCGTTCTTGCCGCTCGACAATTTCTGGCGTAAGGTGAATTTTGGCCGCTTCAACAATCGCCGCCAAGCCCGCAGGCATAATCGGCGTACTAAAAATAAGCGTTGGCCCGACGTTGAGAATCAACTGCTTGGTGGCTTCGTCTGGGACGATAATCGCCGCGCCCGTGGCCCCAAAGCCTTTTCCAAGTGACGTAACAATCACCATACGTTCGCGTAAGCTGCCCAAATGCGCCAAAGTGTAGCCTTTTCCGTTTTCCCCTGTCCAGCTCATGCCGTGGGCGTCGTCAATGTAAAGGTAGAGTTTTGGGTACTTCTTGGCCAAATCCATGAGTGTGTCGAGCGGCACAACGTCGCCAAACATCGAGAAAACACTGTCCGTTGCAAACCAAACGCGTTCGTAAGTCTCACTCAATTTTTTGATGCGTTCTTCAAGGACATCCATGCGGTTGTGGCGCACCATTTCAGTAAAAACCCCCGCGCTTTGCACACAAGCCGTCGCATTTTGAATGCTCGTATGGGCTTGTTGGTCAATCAAAATGGCATCGCCGCGCCGTGTCAAAACGGGAAGCGTGGCCATGTGGGCGTGCGTGGTGTTTTGTGAAATGACTGTTGGATAGCCGAAGATTTGAGCCAACAACGCTTCGGCTTCCTCGTGATACGCGTAGCTGGCATACGTCCGCGAGCAAGGCAAAGAAATGCCGTAGCGTTCGACGGCTTCAATGGCAGCACGTTTGAGGCGCGGGTCAGTGGCCAAAGCCAAATAGCCGCAATTACCGAAATGAGTGACTTTTTTTCCGTTCACCAACAGCTTTGCACCGTCCGATGTGTGGCTTTGAATAGAGTGGTGAATGATGCCGAGTGAACGGCCTTCTTGCATAACTTCGTTGACTAAGGCAACGTTAGGCGCGAGTGTGTTTGTCATCTTACAGGAGGATTTTGTGAATAGTAAAAAAAGTTTCGTTAGTTATCTGTTTCCACTTAACAAGGGCAAACATAATGTTACGAAAAGCCAATTGGGTCTATTTTTATGTTAATATTGTGTTGTTTTGACAAATATACAATGAATTGGGTAGATTGTATATAGATAAATTCAACAAATAATATGCTCGCAAAATAGAACTTATAAATGACGAATTTGTTGCATGATTTTTAACAAAAATAATACGCCATGCAAATATTTTTTCTTTTCAATGGATAATCGGTTGATTATCGCAGAATACTGAGGAGGTACAGATTTGCGAAATCTTGAAAATCCCGTCAATCTCTCACGTCAAAAACGGGCTGCCACATGACATTTTCACTAAATTTAACGAATTACCCGCCACTTTAAAATAATCCTAACACATCCTTAAAATTAGTTAACGCCGTTCCCCTCGTTCTTTGCAGCATAATCGCTGATGAAGCGGTTTTAAACAGTTCTGAGGTGCGGTGTGCTAATTTTTAAGATAATATCGAAAAAACAAACATACACTTGCCGCCGCACCAAGGACAAAAAAATCAGATGTCAAATTTCAGATGTCAAACTTGGTATCTCCGAAATCTGAAATCCGAAATCAAAATAGAGTTTAGTTTTTTACGCATTACATGAGTTTTGTTGAGACGCGACGGGCGAACTTCGATTGATTCGAGGTTCGCCCGTTGTTTTTTTAGGGATTTCAAATTTCAAGAATTTCAAATTTCAAGCGTAAATCCTTGAAATTTCTAGAATTTGAAACATTTGAAATTATTTTACTCGTTGTGCAACAATGGCCTTGAGTGTTTTCAGAATGCTAAATATATCGAAAATTTCGTTTGTCAAGGCTGAATAATCTCGACTAATCGCAAATTCTTTTCCTTGCAATGTCATAAAATACCAATCGCCCCCAATGACGTGGCAACCATACATCGGCAGTCCATTGTCATTCAATGTCTGACCTGCCAGCATCGCCGCAAGTGCTTGTCCTGCGGGGTCGCCGTCGGGGTCGGTCATTTTTTTATACTCTTGAAAAGCAAAGAAAGGAATTTCGGGTTCGCGGCGTCCAGAGGCTAAAAAACTGTCGGGTTTACCGTAAAGTCGCCACTCTTCGACCGTACTTTCGATAAGCCTGTCGGAAAAAATATTAGATTTTTTATTGGAATAATCAACCAAAGCCATTACTGGGCCAATGAAATAACTATCCAATTCGCCTTCGTACCAATCTCTGAAATTAAATTTTAGCGATTTTTGTAAGCGTAGAAGGCTTCTTTGCTCCTCTGCATCTACCACCGTTTTGACCGAAAGCCAATCTGTTAGACTCGGTAAATCGTCCATTTGGTCTAAGCCAAATGTGCGTTCCAACCAACTGAGTTTACACTCTCTGAATGTCTTTTCTTTTTTCATTTCTCTTGAATTTTGAGCAAAATTAAGCATTTTTTGCTAAAAATGGGCAAAATACTGAGGGGGTATTTTTTTCAGAATTATCGGCTTTATGAGGTGGCATAACATTTACGAAATCTTAACATTTCGTAAATGCCGTATAAACGCTAGACATCCATTTTTTGGTCAATGATAATTCGACCTGCATCATTACGTTTCAGCGTTGCACAAGCCGTTGTCGGGTCGTGTTCAAAAATTAAGTGCCAATTTTCAGCAACGGCACGGTCTAAAATCGCCGCTTTTTCTTTCATGCTCTCCAACGGACGAATATCATACGCCATAATATAAGGCAGCGTGACGTGCCAAGACGACGGCAACAAATCGGCGGGATAAAAGTACGTTTTGCCCTCATCCGTCACGAGGCGAATCATCATCATCGCTTCGGTATGTCCGTAGGCAAAATGGATGAAAAAATTGGGAAATAGCTCAAAATCTTCCGTTTCTTCTACGAATTTGACCTTGCCCATCTCCATTAATGGCTCAAAATTTTCTTTCAAAAATGAGGCTTGCTCACGCGGGTTCGGATGCGTTGCCCAATCCCAATGTCGTTTGTTCGACCAATGCGTGCCGTTCGGAAAAACGGGTTGAAGCACCCCCTCAGTATTTCGGCTCAAAATGCCGCCACAATGGTCAAAATGCAAATGTGTCAAAAACACATCTGTAATATCTTCGGGTTTAATGTTTTGATTATCAAGGCTTTGCAATAAAGAATCCGTTCCGTGCGGCTCAAAATGACTGCGAAAACGGGCGTCTTGTTTGTCGCCAATGCCCGCGTCAATCAGTATTTTTTTGTCGCCCATTTCGACCAAAAGGCAACGCATCGCCCACGTGCAAAGGTTTTTTTCATCAGGTGGATTCAATTTTTCCCACATCTGACGCGGCACAACACCGAACATCGCCCCACCGTCGAGCTTGAAAAAACCTGTATTTATGGTTGTGATTTTCATTTTTGACATACATTAATTGGCACACTGATTAAACGGATACGACTGATTTAAAACTGATTTTTTAGTTTCCTTATGAATGACCATACTACTATACATGGCTCAGTGATTAAACACATTGGACTGATTTACACTGATTTTTCTTATGATTTCCTAGAAAAAACCAGTGTAAATCAGCCGTATCAGCCCAATCAGTGTGCCATGTATAGTAGTATGATGAATGACAAAAAAATCAGCGTAAACCCTTGTAAATCAATCCAATCAGTGTCCCATTTTTTATAAAAATAAATATTCTAACAATTTATTAGCGTATTTATACACCCTAAAATACGGGGTCAAAGCCCCGCCAAATCCTCTAAAAAACGGTTCGACACCTGGCAACATTGAGCCTTCAAAATCAAAAACCGTACAACCCGCCGCCGCCGCTTCTTCAATCGCCCGAGCCAATAAGCCGTGCATTGCACCGCCTGAACGCCCTGCATCTGTAGCACCGCCTGCCAAATAATATGCCGTTTGGTTGTCAAAAATAACATAAATCGCTGCTTCAAGCCCCCCCTCAGTATTTTGAGCAAAAAAGAGCTTTCGACAGTTTTTTTCTGACAAAACGCACTCAACAGCTTGCCAAATCGGAAGGAGAATCGGTTGCGAAATATGTTGACGTTTATACGTTAAGTTATTGATTTCTAAGAATTTATCAAAATTTGAATCGCTTTGAATTGTAAAATATTGCGCTGCTTTACGAATATTTCGCTTCGTATTGCCACTAAAATTATCAAAAACAGTTGCTAGATTTTCAATAGTCAAACGGTAAGTATAACGTGTTTCTTGTCGCCAACCTGCCCAATAAAACGGCTGCCAATCGGTTAAAGTCGTCTGCAATCTGAAACTATACCGATGTGCCGACGGCAATTGCTCAATAAGTTTTTTGAGGTGTTTTTTCTGATATGAAATTTTTTCGTAGTGATTTTTAAACGTTTTTTGACGCCACCAAACGCCACAAAAAGGCGTCAAAACAGGCTCACTCAACGTCTTTAAACCCCATTTTTGACGCTTCGCAAAGGCCAAAGCTGCCTCAATATCTCCTTTTTCATTGTGCGATAAGACCATAGACCACCCCTCAGTACAGACGGCATCAAGCCACCAATTTTGCATAAAAATTGGGACATCAGCAGTTGCGCAGAGGTGAATGTAAGCGGATTGTGTGGCTGTCATAAATGTTGAAAAAGTTGTAGCGCGACCTTAAGGTCGCGGTATCTGTCAAAAAGTGAAATATGACACACTAAAACGACCTAAAGGTCATTTTACTTCGGCATCATCGGTTATTTATCGCACTGCGGCGTAGCTGCAAAATCTCGGTAATATAACGCGCGAATACACGATTTTAAATGCGGTGTAACCGCGAAACAAGCGGTTTCGCGGTTACACCGCGTAAAAAAATAGTGGTTTATTTAATATTACCGAGATTTTGCAGCTACGCCGCAGTGCGATAATTAACCGATTAATCCATTTTACTTTACCAAAAAAAACGTTTAGGAAATACTTAAATCTCCTAAACGTTTGATTGTCAATAATTTGTACCGCGTACTTTAGTCCGTGATTAGGATTTACGGACTGAAGTCCGTGATACAATTAGGCCGCTAATAAACGCTTAACGATGCCCGAAATGACCGCACCTTCCGCCCGTCCTGCGACTTGCTTCGACGCCACGCCCATCACTTTGCCCATATCTTTGATGCTCGACGCGCCCGATGTCGCAATCGCTTCTTTTACAATCGCTTCAATATCGGCTTCGCTCAACTGTTGTGGCAAATACGATTCGATGATGTCAATTTCTTCGCGTTCCACTTGTGCCAATTCCGTGCGGCCTTGTTGCTCAAAAATTGACAACGAATCTCGGCGTTGTTTCAGCATTTTTTGAAGCAATTTAATCTCTTCTTCTTCGCCAACTTGCACATTTGCACCACTCGTTTTCAAGTTCAAAATCGCTGCTTTTATTGACCGAATCGTCCGCAAACGGGCTTCGGCTTTGGCTTTCATCGCTTTTTTGAGGTCATTGTTGATTTTTAATTCTAAGCTCATAACTTTAAATAATTTAATTTTTTACGTACAGGCAACTTCTGTCGCCTGAAAAATATTGAAAAGACAGACGCCTAAACGCGTTTGCTCATTTTTTAGTTCATAGTCACCTTTTCCGTCATGCCAATTTCGGTCAAAAAACGCTGCAAAGCTAATTTTTTAGCGGCATCCAAATCGTAAGAAATGTGGTGTGTGAAATATTCTTTCAAATCGAAACCCGCTTCTTGGGTCGGCAAAATGTAAATTAATTGCGGAATATGCGTTAAACCAAGCTGTAACGCTTTATTAAATTCTTGAATAAAGTCAAAAGGCAATTTTCGACTCGACACCCAAGCGGCGAAAACAAAAGGCATTCCTCCTGTGTATTGCTGCCAAATCTCGCCCAAATCATAGACGTATTTAAAGCGTTTATCGAGTCCGATTGTCTTATCGCCAATGACTAAACCCGCCGTTGTGTCGCCGATGTTGTCAATATACCCCTCAGTAGAATTGAGTAAAATAGGGTTTAAATGCCAATATTTTTCCAAAAGCAACCGCGTCAAGGCGACCGAAGTCCGCGAATGATAATCCAAATACAAGGCTTTTACATCTTCTAACGGCACATCCGAATAAATGCAGACCGTTTTTACCGCCCCGATTGCCCCGATACAATAATCAGAAATAATATGTGGCGTTGTCAATTGAGGAATCACCGCAACAGGCACAAGCCCCAAATCTGCCTCGCCCGATGCCAATTTAGCCGCACACACTGAGGGAATGTCCAAACTTAACGTTATTTGATTTTGAATGGCACTTTGAAAAATACCGTACAAAAAAGGCTTTGTGTTCAAATAACTAACTGCCGTTACTTTTATCATGTTCTAATTTTTAATTCCCCCAAATGTTGTGCATCATTTTCTAGTTCAAAAATAAATTCATTCTCAACGAAATGTACTTTGTATAAACCCGTATTTTGATGCTTAAAATCGTTCATTTTACTGAGGGGGTGTTCGTTCAAAATTGTGAGTAAACACAACAGCGTTCGACCATGCGTACAGACTAAAATGTTGGATTTTTGAGGCATTTTTCTAATAAAATCAACAAATTTCTGCACCCTTTCCCGCAATTCTGCCGCCGATTCACCCGCCTCTATACGTGACTCATAGACACCCGAGAGCCAATCTTCCATTAGTTTTTTGTAGAAAATTTCGCTTTCAGAACTGCTCGTTTTGCCTTCATTGATGCCCCAAGAAATTTCGTTGAGTTCCGCCATTTTTAACCATTTTTTATCTTTAATCGCGTCTAATTCCGTTGAATGAGCCTCAACTAAATGCCCTTTTTTCAAAGATAAATGCCTCAAAAAAGGCGCAACTGTTTGATGCGTTCTTTTTAAAGCCGACGTAATGACTAAATCAAAAGCGACATTTCGATAATAATTGAAAAAGGATTGAGCTTGCTCACGGCCTGTTGCATTGAGTTCGGAATCGACGCCGCTTCCTTGAACAATATTTTGACGATTTAAAGCCGTTTCGCCGTGCCGAATAATGTATAAAGTCATAATAGTTATGAGTTATGAAAAATGAGTTATGAGTTTTGTAAGGCATTAATAGTCCTGAAAACTCCGAAGATTTTTAAAACGCCTATTTTCACCCTGAATACGCCTCAAATCCGTTAGGATTTGCACGTTTATAGGAAATATAGAACGGGCTTTTTCCTCGAATCCGTAG
>JAYSRS010000067.1:0-2315 GCA_043720935.1 Saprospiraceae bacterium | reverse complement strand
CTAATGAAAATGGGTATCTTATTATTTGTACGACGCCTTACACCGCATGGTAAAAGTCGTTGTTGCGTTGAGCATTACCGAGATTGTGCAGCTACGCCGCATTTAGAATATAACTTATCAACGCTCGACTCTAAAAATTTGTATATACCACTGAAAACGTTAAAAATACTGAGGGGTCTCTTTTTTTCATTAAAAATCAAATACAACACGCCATTCACTTGCGTAAACCCCAATTATAATCTAATTTTGCACATACAAAGTATTTCTCACTCATATTACGTAATGGCACACTTATTAGACTGATGCGACTGATTAACGCTGATTTTTTTCATTAAAGAGAGGGCGTCAAAAAAGAATCCTTTTAAATCAGTCTAATCAGTGTGCCATTTTAGCCGCTTGCGTAACATGAGTTACTCAATCGAATTCTAACTTTTCTTACTCATTTTACTAATTAAAAATCCATAACCACCATGCCAATCACGCCTTATTCAGGCACTTGGGGACAAACCCAACGGCTGCATTTGCTGCGACGTACCCTTTTCGGCGCGTCAAAATCTGACATTGCGGCCTTCGCCAACAGTTCTATGACCGATATGGTCACTGCTTTATTGACCGTTCCCGCCACTGCACCTACCCCGCCGCTTGTGGATTACACACCCGTTGCCCTTGTTGCACCCGTGCCGCCTTCTACAACGTCAACGCCTACACAAGATGTGGCTGGACAGCCTTGGATTCACCCGACTACGGTTTCTGAAAGCGTCAATAATTCAGGGCGTTTTAATTCCCTTCGCGGTTGGATGATGGGGCTGATGTTGCAACAAGACCGTAATATCCGCGAAAAAATGACGCTTTTTTGGCACAATCACATCCCAACGGACATTGCGACTGTGATAGGTGACGCGATTCATTGCTACAAATACAATGCGTTGTTGCGGAAACATTGCCTTGGCAATTTCAAAACGTTGGTGCGTGACATGACGACCGAACCCGCTATGCTGATTTATTTGAGTGGCCAATCGAACCAAAAAAACGCACCGAATGAGAATTATGGCCGTGAATTGCAAGAGTTGTTTTGCATCGGCAAAGACTTGTCGCCTTCCTACACAGAGGCGGACGTGCAAGCGGCGGCAAAAGTTTTGACGGGTTGGCGCATTGACAGTACAACATTAAATTCGTATTTCACGGCAAGCCGCCACACGACGACTAATAAAGTCTTCTCAAGTTTTTACAATAACACCACTATTATTGGTCGTGGGGCAGAAACAAACGCGGCGGTTGCGGCACTTGCAGGTGCTGCTGAACTTGACGACCTCCTCAACATGATATTCGCGCATCCCGAAGTGGCGCGTTACATTGTCCGTAGAATTTACCGTTTTTTTGTTTATTACAATATTGACGCAACCGTCGAAGCCAATGTCATTGAGCCTTTGGCCGATTTGTTCAGAACAGGCGGTTATGAAATCAAGCCCGTTATGCAAGCTCTTTTTACGAGCCAACATTTCTATGATATGGCGTCGGCTAATAGCTGCATGATTAAAAGTCCGCTCGACCACAACCTTAGTTTGGGGCGCATTTTCGGCCTCGTTTTACCTGCCGATTTGCTGAATTTGTACAGAGGTTTTCGGTATCTCAATGATGAAGCCGATAAACAAGGGCAAAAAGCGGGTAATCCACCGAATGTTGCAGGTTGGCCCGCTTATTATCAATCGCCAAGTTTTCACGAATTGTGGATTACTGCGGACTCTTTGCGGAAGAGAAAAGAGTTTTGTGATAGGCTTTTGACGGGCAGTGTCAACGGCACGAAAGTCGATGTTTTGGCCTTCACAGCTACGCTCAACAATCCTGATGACCCCGTTTTATTGATTGAAGAAGCCTTGTCGTTGCTGCATCCGTTGCCTTCCGACGCGGCGTTGAAGACATCCCTCAAAGGGATTTTGCTCTCTGGCCAAACCTCCGACTATTACTGGACAACGGCTTGGTCAAATTACGTGGGCGCACCGACAAATACGACGTTTGCCAACACCGCAAGGACGCGTTTGCAAACGCTGTACCAAGCCATTACAAATATGGCGGAGTTCCATTTGTCTTAAATTAAAAATTAAAAGTTAAGAATTAAAAGCAGTCAACGGGCAGTCGAATCTGACTTTTTGATGCTCTTAATTCTCCAAAATACTGAGTGGTACGTTTTATATATTTTCAGACTTAAAACGGGCTGTTTTTCGCTACGCTCAAAAGACGCCCTTTAGAAGAAATCTATCGGGGCAACGTTGTTTTTTTGTTGAAAAATCTACGATTTTCCAACAAAAAAACAACGT